>CAKARF010000006.1 GCA_916720465.1 uncultured Atopobium sp.
GCGTGCCATAACGCATAGAAATCATCTGAGAAAGACCGCAAGGCTCAAACTCTGATGGCATCAAGAACATATCCGCACCTGCATACATACGGTGAGAAAGCGCAATATCAAACTCAATACGTGCTGCCATACGGTTGCCGTAATGCTCATCAAAGTAACGCATGGCATCTTCTTGCTCAGCATCGCCCGTTCCTAGAACGGCAACTTCAATACCTGCGCAAATGAGGCGATCCATCGCATAGCGAATCAGGCCTAGGCCCTTCTGGTTAGTCAAGCGAGTAACCATTACCGCAAGTGGCACATCGGGATCTACCTCAAGACCCAGCTCCTCTTGCAACTGACGCTTACACTCAGCCTTACCTTCCATGTGACGTGCCGAGAAGTTCTGTGGAATATAAGGATCGCTTGCAGGTGACCACGCACCAATATCAATGCCGTTTAGAATTCCGCGCAGAACGCTTTGACGGCGACGGAAGATGTCATCTCTTCCCTCGCCAAAGTGCTCTGTCTGCAGCTCACGGGCATACGTTGGACTAACAGTGAGCAGATAATCAGAGTAGCAAAGCGCGCCCTTCATAAAGTTAATTGAACTTGCATCGCACCTCAGCTGATCAACCGCAGCTGGAATATCAGCAAGACCAAGCACATCGCTCAGCATCTTATCAGTAAACTGACCCTGGAACATAACGTTATGAATGGAGAAAACCGTCTTAACGTTGTGGGTCTCAGGGACGCCCTGATACTGCTCACGCAAAAAGACGGGTGCTAGTGCCGTTTGCCAGTCATTGCAGTGTAGAACGTCGCAGGAGAGCTCTGGGACGTGTGCAATCAGCTCACAGAGAGCCTTTGAGAAGAACGCATAGCGCTCTCCATCATCAAAGTAGCCATAAAGGCCATCACGAGCAAAATAGGACTCGTTATCTACAAAGTAAAAATCAACACCCTCGTGAACTAGATGCCACAGCCCACAATACTCAAAGCGCCACGAAAGAGGCACTTGGAGCTCGTAGACCTTCTTCATCTTCTCTTTCCACTCGGGCTTAATGGAGCTGTAGAGTGGCGAGATAACCGCCACTCGAGCTCCTACTTTTTTAAGTGCTTGTGGCAATGAACCCGAGACATCTCCAAGGCCGCCCGTCTTAGAAAAAGGTGCTACCTCAGAAGTTGCATAGACAACACGAAGCTTGCGACGCTTGGAGACTTGGGACATTATTACGCCACCCTCTTATTGTTTTTGCGCTGAATAAGAATTTCTTCGCTGGTACCACGAAGCTCAGTACCTGCAGGAATAACGTTAGAGCGGTCTACAATAGCGTGCTCGACTACAGAGCCTTCCTTAACAATGCAGCCTTCCATCACAACAGAATCGCGCACCACGGCACCACGCTCAATAATGACGTTACGACCAAGGATGGAACCAGTAACCGTTCCACGAATGCGGCAACCTGCAGAAATGGTGGAGTTGCTTACCTTAGAGCCAATCTCAAACTTTGCTGGAGCGGTATCGTGAGCCTTTGTCTTAATAGAGCGCTCTGGGGTAAAGAGCTCATTTGCTGGCATGGGGTTCAAAAGCTCCATGTTAGCCTGATAGTAAGAGTTCTTTGAGAAGATGGATGCTACATGACCTTCAAAGTGGAAGGTACGGACCTTGACACGGTTATAGTCAGCATGAAGTGCCTCAAAAAGGTCAAGGTAATCAGTAACACTATACCAATCAAGCATGTCAATAAGCAGGTCACGCTTGATGATAAAGCAGTCAAGAGAAGCTTCATCTCCGCGCTGGACACCATTGTGCGTCTTGACCACGCGGTCACCGTCAAGCTCAACACCAACAACGTCTCTATCGGTATAACGAGTGGTGTAGGTCATCATGGTAATGTCCGCGTCAGACTCTAGGTGCTGGTCAAGCAGCTCTGTAAGATCAGAGTTGTAAACAAAGTTTGAAGTGGACAGCAGAACATACTCTGCGTCAGTTCTCTCAAGATAAGGCCTGTTGGAAATCAGATCTCTGAGCAGGAAACGAGCACCTGTGTGAGAAGTACCAAAAGCTGATCCAGGCAGAATGAACAAGCCACCGCTTTTGCGGTCCAAGTTCCAGTCTTTACCAGAGCCAAGGTGATCAATGAGCGAGCGGTAGTTAAATGGCATGATGACGCCAACGGTACTAATGCCAGAATTAACCAAGTTAGAAAGAGGAAAATCTACCAGGCGATATCTTCCCAAGAAAGGCATAGATGCGATTGGGCGTACATCATTAGCGATTTCCATATTAGTAGAAGCATAATTGCAGGTAATAAGTCCAATTACCCTATTCATTAGTGCTCACCTCTTTCAACCACTACATCATTTCCAACAACAGCAATCTCCTTATTAAGGTCAGAGCTGCCAACGTGAACGTTCTTCTCGACCACGGCGTTCTCACCAAGGATTGCGCGAATTACCACCGCACCAGGCTTAACCTCTGCGCCAGGAAGAAGCACGGAGTCAATAACACGAGCTCCCTCACCAATAATGGCATCGGTAGACAAGATTGAATGGCGAGAATAACCAAAGATCTGGCAACCGTTACTGACCAAACAGTCATCTACCTCGCCGAAAGCGCCAATATACGCTGGTGGACGGGTAGAAGCATTGGACATAATAGGGAACTTGTCCGAGAAGATATCAAACTTAGGCTCAGAGCCAAGCAGATCCATGCTGGTCTCGTGATAACTAGCAACGGTACCTACATCACGCCAGAAACCCTCAAAGCGATAGGCAAAAAGACGTTTGTCATCATCAAGCAACGTCGGAATAATATCGCCGCCAAAGTCATGAGAAGATTCAGGGTTCTTTGCGTCCTCACGCAAGGTCTCAAGAAGCAGGTCTGTACTAAAGATATAGATTCCCATGGACGCCAGGTTGGACTCTGGCTCTTTGGGTTTCTCGGAAAACTTGGTGATCCTATCCTCATCATCAATGGACATGATGCCGAAGCGAGAGGCCTCTTCCCAAGGAACAGGCATGACAGCAATCGTAAGGTCTGCATTATTCTTCTTATGGCAGGCAAGCATCTCACCGTAGTCCATACGATAAAGCTGATCACCAGAGAGAATTAGTACGTAATCAGGGTTGTTCTGCTCAATATAACCAATATTCTGGGTGACAGCATCTGCGGTACCCGCGTACCATGCGCCACCAGACTGGGTAGCAAATGGAGGCAGAATAGAAATTCCTCCACCACGCTCATCAAGGTCCCAAGCACTACCTGATCCTACGTAAGAATGCAACAAATAAGGACGGTACTGTGTCAAAACACCTACCGTTGAAATTCCTGAATTTGCGCAGTTGGATAATGCAAAGTCAATGATGCGAAACTTGCCGCCAAATGAGACAGCAGGCTTAGCTACTTTTGAGGTCAGAGCACCTAAACGGCTTCCCTGCCCTCCTGCAAGTAGCATTGCAAGACATTCCTTTTTGCTCATATCCAAATCTCCTCTCTCCCCAACAGAGGTCTTTATTTTCAACGCCTTACGACGTTTGAACTTAAACGCAGATCCTTACACGTGCCAAATATCTTTCATGTACTCCCTGATAGTTCTATCAGCAGAGAAGAAGCCAGAGTTTGCTGTGTTATGAAGCGCGCGAGCATTCCAGCTACGACGATCTGCATAGGACTGAGTAAGCTCTTCCCATGCCTTTACGTATGCTTCAAAGTCAATAAGCACCAGGTCAGGATCGTTGTTGATCAGCAGGTAATCGCGAATTGACTCAAAATTGCCAGAGAGTCGGCTCAAAGAACCATCGGTCAGCATATTTACAATGCGAGCCAGCGTTGGGTTCTGGTTAAGCAGGTTCTGTGCAAAGTAGGTGCCGGAAGCATATACCTCTTGGACCTCGTCTGCACGAAGACCAAAAATCTTGATGTTCTCTGGTCCTGCAAGCTCGGAAATCTCAATGTTGGAGCCGTCGTAAGTTCCAAGTGTTAGAGCTGCGTTCATCATAAGCTTCATGTTTGAGGTACCAGAAGCCTCTGCGCCAGCAACTGAAATCTGCTCTGAAATATCAGATGCGGCATAGATAAGCTGCGCATTTGAAACGGCAAAGTTTGGAATAAAGACAACCTTCAGACGACCCTCAATGCGCTCGTCGTTGTTAACAACGTCTGCAACGGAATGGATGAGTCGAATGACTTCCTTTGCAAAGGTATAGCTCTGAGCCGCCTTACCCGAGAAGATAAAGGTGGTTGGAGCTGGTTTATAGCTTGGGTCATCAAGCATACGGTTGTAGAGATACAAAATCTTAAAGACGTTAAGTAGCTGGCGCTTATATGCATGGAAGCGCTTTACCTGCGTATCAAAGATGGTATTGGTGTCCATCTCAACACCGGTAGTCTTCTTAACGTATGCAGCAAGACGCTCTTTTTCTTCTCTCTTTGCTGCGTCCATCTTGTCCAAGAACTCGGCGTCATTCTCATAAGCAGAGAGTCTCTCAAGCTCGTTGGCATCATCAAGCCAGCCGGTACCAATAGCCTCAGAAATAAGCTTTGCGTAAGCGGTGTTAGCCTGCGCCAAGAAACGACGGTGGCAGATGCCGTTAGTCTTGTTATTAAAGATTTCTGGACGAAGCTTGTAGAAATCCTTCAGAACGCTCTGCTTCAAAATGTTTGTATGCAGGTCAGATACCCCGTTGACCGAGTGGCTAAACAGAATAGAGAGGTTAGCCATACGAACGGTGTTGTCCCACAGCACAGCTGTTGAGGCGAGAAGATCGGTGTTGCCGTTAGAGTCAGCAAGCAGCTGCTCCTTATAACGACAATCAACCTCATCAATAAACATATACAGACGTGGAAGCAGCTCACGGAAGGTGTTGATAGGCCACTTCTCAAGAGCCTCAGGCATAACGGTGTGGTTGGTATAAGAGATTGCGTTTCTCGCAATGTTAAATGCCTCGTCAAAGTCAACGCCGTGGTCATCAACAAGAAGACGCATAAGCTCTGGTCCACACATTGCTGGGTGCGTATCGTTAGTGTGGATGCAGACGTGGTCAGCAAAGTGATCCCAATCCTCACCATACTTGCCTTTATACGCACGGAGGATGGACTGAAGGCCAGCGGAAACAAACAAGTACTCCTGCTTTAAGCGGAGAATACGTCCGTGCTCGCCAGAGTCATTTGGATACAGGATGGTTGAGATTGCCTCTACGTCAGAGCGGAACTTATTAGCGCGTGCATAATCGCCGGCGTTAAAGGCATCAAGATCAAAGTCTTCCTCTGCTGGCTCTGCAGACCAAAGACGCAGCTTATTTACAGTCTTTGCACCATAGCCAACAATAGGCACATCGTATGGAACGGCCCTTACTACCTGGCCACCCTCTTGCGAGAACCAGAAATTACCGTTCTCGTCCTCATGCCTTACAACCGTGCCACCAAAGCGAACCAGTACGCTGGAATCGTCTTTTCTGACTTCCCAAGGATACCCATTGGCCAGCCAGTTATCAGTACGCTCTACCTGACGGCCGTCCTTAATCTCCTGACGGAAAAGGCCATAGCGGTATCTCATACCATTACCAAAGCCGGCCATTCCCTCATGAGCCATAGAATCCAGGAAGCATGCAGCAAGTCTGCCCAAGCCTCCGTTACCAAGACCAGGATCTACCTCTTGAGCTGCAAGCTCCTGAAGAGACGTACCCATCTCTTTGAGGCCCTCTGCAACAACATCAGTGATGCCTAGATTGAGCAGGTAATTCTCAAGCAGAGGTCCAAGCAAGAACTCTAGGGAGAAGTAATATACCTGCTTGTTTGCATGGATATAGGAGGTTGACTGAATTTCTCGCGCCTTTTCTGCAATGAGGTGAGCAAGAACGTTATAACGCTCCTGATCAGTGCATTCTCCATAGTATTTGCCAAGAATTTTGATGAACTTATCGCGATACTGATCTTCAAAGTCTTGTTTATCGGTAAAAATGTTTTGTCCGTTATTTACGGCCATGCTTCCCCCTCTTTGGAAGTCCTTTCTCAAACGCTAAAACAATGCCACCAAGCGGAGGAACAGACAGTTCTACCGAATAATCTCTTCCATTCCATGCCACTGGCTTGGTGGAAAGCTTCTTAGTATTCACAATACCTGAACCGCCAAACTCTTTTGCGTCGGAATTGAATACTTCTTTCCACACACCTGCAGAAGGCATGCCTAAACGGAAGTTCTGATGGGTTGCAACGTCAAAATTGATGAGAATAACCAGGTCCTCGGAAGGTTTTCTTCCGTGACGAACAAACGAGATGATTGATTGCCCGTTATTATCTGCGTCAATCCAATCAAATCCACGATTGTCGTAGGCATACTGCCAAAGTCCTGGATGATTCTTATAGAAGTGATTAAGAGCCTTAATAAATGCCTGTTGATGAGCGTGAGTTGGATACTCCTCAGTCAGGTAATACTCAATGCCCTCGTAGTAGCGCCACTCAATAAACTGTGCAATCTCGTTGCCCATAAAGTTGAGCTTAGCACCCGGATGGGTCATCTGATGAAGCGCCAGAGCCCTCATGCCTGCAAACTGTCTCCACCAGTCCCCTGGCATGCGCTGAATAAGGCTGCACTTGCCATGGACAACCTCATCGTGGCTGAGTGGCAGCACAAAGTTCTCGTTGAACTGATACATGCTGGAGAAGGTCAATAGACGGTGATTACCTGGTCTATAAGGGAAGTCCGTCTGGCAATAGTGCAGCGTATCATTCATCCAGCCCATGTCCCACTTAAGGTTAAAGCCAAGTCCCCCAACCTCTGGAGGATAGGTAACCAGCGGCCATGCCGTAGACTCTTCTGCAATCATCAAAATATCGGGATGCTCTTTCTGAGCAGTCTCGTTGCAGAGACGCAAGAAAGCACTTGCATCAAGATCTTCCTCAGTACCCTTATGGTTAAAGCGCTTCTGAGAAGGATCGTCGATACCAAAATTCAAATACAACATGCTGCTGACACCGTCAACACGAATGCCATCAGCGTGATAGTCCTTCAACCACATAAGTAGGTTAGAAACAAGGAAGCTTCTAACCTCACCACGAGTCAGGTCAAACTTAAGTGTTCCCCAGTTAGGATGCTCTTTTTCTTCAAAGAGTTTGGTGCCGTCAAACTCTGCCAGACCATGAGCGTCTTTACAGAAGCCTCCTGGAACCCAGTCTAAAATGACGCCAATTCCAGCCTGATGACAAGAGTCAATAAAGTGCTTGAACTGGGCAGGATTGCCATACCTTGAGGTGGGAGCAAAATAGCCCGTTACCTGATAACCCCAAGATCCGTCAAAAGGGTGCTCCATAACGGGGAGAAGTTCGATGTGGGTGTAGCCCATCTCTTTAACGTAGGCCACCAGCTCTTCTGACAGGTCATCATAGGTATAGAAGGCATCTACTTTTGTATCAAAGTTATCTTTTGGCTCTTCGTTCTGGTTTGCGTCTTCAGCATCAGCGGAATCTTCTTCTTGAACAGCCACGTCAGTATGCTGCTTCCAGCTACCAAGATGGACTTCAAAGATGTTAAGAGGACTATGCAGGAACTTAAGCGTTGCTCGCTTCTTCATCCATGCTTCGTCTTCCCAGTCATACACATCTGGGTCAAACGTAATAGATGCCGTATGTGGTCTGACCTCTGCATAGGTACCATAGGGGTCAGCCTTGAAAATCTTCTGTCCAGACGTGGATACAATCAGGAATTTATACAATACTTCTGCGGTTATTCCAGGAATAAAGCCTTCCCAGATTCCACCGTATTTTGAGCGAGATAAAACGTTGACGGTTTCATCCCAATTATTAAAGTCTCCAACAACAGAGACAGAAGCTGCATTGGGCGCCCAAACCGCAAAATGATAACCTTCAACTCCGTCTTCTTGAACCGCAGGGTGTGCACCTAATTTTTTATGGCTTTGGAACCATTTTCCTTGCGCAAACAAGTATGCATCCTGGTCACTTACTGCTAACGATGCATTAAACTCTGCCATACTCACCCCCGTGCTTACCTATGAAATCTACACATTTTATAGATTTGTTATCCATAAATTCTTGTAGTTGATAGATACTAAGATAAACCATTACAAGGTAAAACACGGTGACAAACACACAATATAACTTTCACCGATAAAAAACGACCGTACACGTTATTTTTTCGTTTGCATTATTTTTGTTAATAATAGTGAATAAAAATTGCAACTAAAAGAAATGGCAGCTTATTCCAAATAAACTGCCATTTAATACATAAACTTTTTTATATAACCGTGAAGTAACTTAAGAAAGCTGGTTCCCAAAAACCATCTCCCTGAAGCGATTTTCAGGTTTCTTGCAACTACATCTTACGTGGCACAGCCGTCTCAGCTGAAGGAGCATGAGCGGTAATCACATCAAGAGCTGCTGCCTCAAGGTCCTTCTCGCCAGCGGCTACTGCCCTACCATATGCGTCGGTATCAAGAATTGCCTGACGGAAGCGATCAGTTGTAAAGCCATAAGGAGCACGACCCCACTCGTTGGTCTTCTGAGCTCGCTCAACAATGATATCCAGGTCAGCGTCAACTGATTCTGGAGTAATGTCCAGATCGGCCAAGGTGGTTGGGAGACCAAGCTTTCTATTAAGCGCCACCTGCTCCTCAAGTGCCTTAAGGTTGCCGTCAAAGGCATAAAGAACGCAGGTACCAAAGGAAACAACCTCACCATGAAGGTGCTTCTCGCCACGCTCACCTAGGGCAGTAAAAGCATTGTAGAAGGCATGAGCGGTTGAGGAATTGAAGTAATACGCGCCGCGCTCTGCGCCAAGATTGGTGGTCATATTAGACACAATACCAGCAGTCACAATGATGTTCAGAACAACGTTCTCAAACGCCTCAGAGACAACGCCGGAGCGCTTATCTGCCAGTGCCTGCTCTGCGTTATCAAACAGAGGCTCAATGCAAGCGCCTGCGGCAAGAGCTCGTCCCATAAGAGGGCTGTGGAGCAGCTCAACTTCTCTGGAAGAAAGTTCAACCTCAGGGCCCTTAGAGAAAGCGTCACCAATTCCCGCCCAGAAGTACTCATCAGGACTCTCTGCAATAATCTGTGTATCAATAAAGGTATGAACAGGAAGCTCAGCAGGAATGAAGTATGTATCTGCAGAACCATCCTCTTTATAGAAAACAGCAATTCTTGTTACAGGAGCGCAGTTAGAAGCAAGTGTTGGGAAGGTAAAGTATGGCTTATCCAGGATGGTTGCAATCTCTTTGCCCTCGTCGATTGCACGACCGCCACCAACAAGGAAGAGCATATCAGCAGCAATAACCTCAGGCATTGCTGCAATTCTCTTGGCATTTGCGTGCGTAGAGTTAGTGCCGTAAGAAATCCAAGAAGAGATAGAAACCTCAGAGCCTGCAAGTGCAGCCTCAAGCTTTGGACGTGCCTTCTCCATTGCAGTTGGTCCACCAATGACTACTGCATTTTTGCCAAACCGCTTAACAATGCGCAGTACTGACTTATAAGCATCAACACCAATAGTATATGAAGGCAGATATTCCGTGAATGTTCCGCGAGATTCCATCTTTTCCATAACATCCTCCAAAGACTATCTCAGAAAAGCAAGAATATAACTTTACCTGAATTAGTTATGTTTTTGCAACATAAATCCTTGAACGAGCGTTTCCTCTGCCTCTTTATAAGCTGACGAGAAAAACTCTGTATCAAGCATTTGATACTCCGGTGAGCTCACGCTATTCTGGCGATTCTCCTCTGCAATACGCTGTATGACCTGAAGCGTTTGCTCAACATCTGAATGCGTAAACCCATACTGTGGATGAGCCGCGGCAACTGCAAAGAGCTCATCAGATACTTCTGGCAGACGATTCATATCAAGCGAGCGCCCGTAAACATCAAAATCTGCTTGCTTACGAATACGCGCATCTTCTCCCGTAGGAATATGATGAGCACGCAAAAATGCCCGTGTATGAGCGTTATACACGTGGTCGCAAACAAGGTGGCACCAAATGCCCACGATAAGTTCTCTAAGCTGGCACTGATCTACTAAGCTGCGCTGCTCAGCTGAGCAATACGTCACATTTGGCTGAATAAAGTCAATCTGCAGCAGATACTCAGCAGGGGTAAGACTCCCCATAAAATTTCGCTGATAGCGCCTGTAACTTGGAATAGGCAAACTTCCTGGGTATGACTGATGGCTTCGACCGTACCTCACCTTGTGAGAATAGTCTGGAACCATAAAGCCAATGTGCACATCAGGAGCAACGTTTCCAAGCAGAAATGCATCAGGGTAGTGAATATCTACATCCAAGCAACCGGCTCCTTTCTCAAGGAGCCGGTCAGCATGAGCAATATGTACGTTCCAACTTGGCACTACAATTACCTGCTTATCCTCGAATTTCTCCGCCGGTAGAACGAAGAACCTTCTCCACAAGCTTTGTGTGGGTCTTCTCGACCTCTTCAGAAGTAAGCGTTCTGTCGTCTGCACGATACGTGAGCGAGAAGGCCATAGACTTCTTGCCCTCACCAACACGCAGCGGATCGCGGTATACGTCAAAGAGTCTGATGTCGCAGAGAAGCTTGCCACCTGCAGACTTCAAACGCTGAACTAGCTGCTCTGCAGTGACGCTCTCGTCAACAACAATTGCCAGGTCAATAGAGATGCCTGGGTAGGTTGGAGGCTCAACAATAGGAAGATCTTTCTGAGAAAGACGCAAGAGCGACGCAACAGAAATTTCAAAGGCAATTACAGGAACCTCAATGTCAAAGTTCTGTAGCGACAGAGGATGAATATTTCCAACCCAACCGATTGTCTCGCTACCTGCAAGAATCTCAGCAGCGCGACCAGGCTGCAGCCAACCGTACTGCTCTGGCTCAGCTACACGGAAACGAACCTTAGGAATGCGAAGTGCCTCAAGCAAGCCCTCAACAATGCCCTTAGCATCAAAGAAATCGTAAGCTGGATACTTAGCGTTCCAGGTGTCATCAGCTGGGCGACCAACTAATACGCCACAGACGTAACTGGGTTCATCTGGCTGGCTCTTATCCTTGTGGCCAAAAAGCACGCGACCCAACTCATACATAGCAATGTTAGAAACACCGTGAGCAAGGTTGTACGCAATAGAGCGCAGAAGACCCGGAACAATAGAACGACGCATCTCAGACTGATCAGCAACAAGTGGGCTCATAACCTTTACAGGGACGCCTCTTCCCTCTTCGCTCATACCAAGCTTAGAGAGGTCATCTGGACTTGCAAACAAATATGACTTTGTCTCGTTGAGACCAAGGGAGCGCAGCGTACGGCCAATCTTTCTGATCTGACGCTGATCTGAAGTCAAACCGCCTGCATGGTTTCTAGCAGCAGGAAGCGTAGCCTCAATATCACCTTCACCCCACAGGCGAACAATCTCCTCAATAAGGTCAACCTCGCGCGTAAGGTCTGGGCGGTTTGTAGGAGCAACAACACTCAGCTCTCCGTTGTCTGCTGGAGTAACCTTGCAACCAAGACGCGTAAGGCGAGAAACCATAAACTCTTCTGGAATTTGAGCACCCGCAAGAGCGCAGACGCGTTCTGGACGAAGCGTAATAGTTACTGCCTCTTTTACCTTTGGATATACATCAACAATACCAGGGCAAACCTCGGCACCACAGCACTCCTCAAAGAGAGCTGCTGCAATATCTGCAACAGATGCGCAGCCGTTTGGATCCACAAGACGCTCGTAGCGAATAGAAGCCTCGCTCATCAAATCAAGGTTTCTGCTGGTATGGCTAATGTGGCCATTATCAAAAACAGCGGATTCCAAAAGGACATCAACGGTATTCTCGGTAATTTCAGAATCCAGGCCACCCATAACACCAGCAAGCGCAATTGGAGTCTTACCGTTATCAGTAATGACGGTCATATCAGAAGTAAGCTCACGGTCTTCTCCGTCAAGCGTCACAATGTGCTCACCGTCTTCTGCGGCGCGAACCACAATGTGATACTTGCCATCTTCCTTGGTAAGTTTTCCAAGGTCAAAGGCGTGCAGAGGCTGGCCAGTCAGGTACATAACGTAGTTAGTAACATCAACAACGTTGTTAATAGAGCGACCACCACAAGCCGTAACGCGGCGAGCCAGCCACTCAGGGCTTGGGCCAATCTTAACGTTACGAACCACGCGAGCGGTATACCTTGAGCAGAGCTCAGGGTCAGCAATAGTAACATCTACCTGCTCAGATACATCTGCACCGGACTCAGAGGTAACACTTGGGAGCTCAATGTGAGTGTCGATGTCATATATTGCAGAAACCTCAACGGCCATACCTGTCATAGAGAGGCAGTCAGGGCGGTTAGGGGTAATCTCACAATCAAGAACAACATCAGACATGCCCAGGTAATCCGTAAGGGGCATACCAATTGGAGCATCCTCGGGAAGAATCATAATACCGCTCTGATCATCGCCAAGACCCAGCTCGCGAGAAGAGCAGTTCATGCCGCAAGACTCAACGCCACGCAGCTTGGACTTTTTAATCTTGAAGTCTCCAGGAAGCACTGCGCCAATCATTGCCGTAACAATGTGGTCTCCCTGATTAAAGTTCTGAGCACCACAAACAATCTGTAGAGGAACAGGATTTCCGTCCTTATCCACATTGTTGTTGCCCACGTCAACTAGGGTGACGTACATGTGATCAGAATCAGGATGAGGCTCTTTGCTTACAACCTGAGCAGTAACAACATAGTCAAGGTTAGCGCCAACACGCTCTACCGCTTCAACCTCAGTACCAGTGCGCACAAACTCGCGCTCAAGGTCTTTTGGGTCCTGAGGAAGATCAACGAGCGTCTTCAGCCATTCATAAGATACACGCATGTGATTGCCTTTCTAGTAAGACGCCGATGATTAGAACTGACGCAGAACTCTCTGGTCACCAGAGATGAGCATGCGCAGGTCAGAAAGGTCATAACGAAGCGCTGCAACACGCTCAACACCAATGCCAAAGGCAAAGCCTGTGTACTTCTCGGAATCAATACCGCAGTACTTGAAGACATTAGGGTCAACCATGCCGCAACCAAGAATCTCAAGCCAGCCCGTGTTCTTGCAGAAACGGCAGCCCTCACCGTGGCAAACACCACAAGAAACGTCTACCTCGCAGCTTGGCTCGGTGAATGGGAAGAAGTGAGGACGATAGCGGGTAGCGCGGTCCTTACCAAAAATCTCACGAGTAAAGTGGTCAAGGGTGCCCTTGAGGTCACCAAAGGTGATTCCCTCATCAACAACAAGTCCTTCCATCTGCGTAAACTGTGGCAGATGGTTTGCATCTGCAGTGTCAGGACGGAATACCGTACCAGGGCAAATCATGTAAATAGGAGGCTCTTTTGTCTCCATGGTATGTACCTGAACGCCGGAGGTCTGCGTACGAAGAAGAACATCAGACTCACCCAGTACGTGCGATTCCTTACCTTCTGGTGCATTGTCTACTACGTAAAACGTATCCTTACCAGAACGGCTTGGGTGATCTTCAGGAGCGTTCAGCGCGGTGAAGTTGTAGTAGGTGGTCTCAACATAGGGGCCCGTCTCAATGGTGTAGCCCATGCTGATGAAGATGTCTTCCATCTCTTCACGCACCTGCTCAATGAGGTGCTGAGTGCCTGGGTTCAGACGACGACCCGGAAGGGTAATATCGGTTGCCTCAGCATTGAGCTGGGCTTCAAGGGCTTCTCGCTTTAAAGAAAGCTGGCGCTCACGAATAGCAGTCTCAACGTTAGCGCGAACGGTGTTTGCAAGCTGACCCATTTGAGGGCGCTGATCTGCGGGAACTTGACCCATCATACGCATAATTGCTGTAAGAGAGCCTTTCTTTCCCATTGATGCCACGCGCACCTTTTCAAGTGCTTCAAGGTTTGTTGCCTTAGCAATTCCTTCAAGTACTTGCTCGCGAATTGCCGAGAGTTCCTCAGACATTCCCATGTAATTACCCTTTCAATAGAAAACCGCCCCTGAGCATATGCCCAAGGACGGAAAATTTCCGCGGTACCACCTCGGTTGATTGCACAGTTTTCTCTCTGAGCAATCCGCTTTGAAGCCTAGTCTCGTTAGGCGGACGACTTCCCTACTAA
The DNA here is from genome assembly GCA_916720465.1 of uncultured Atopobium sp. Lineage (GTDB taxonomy): Bacteria > Actinomycetota > Coriobacteriia > Coriobacteriales > Atopobiaceae > Lancefieldella. The sequence continues at coordinate 14,058 of CAKARF010000006.1, forward strand.
GCAGTGACTGCCGTTCAAGTTGTAGCTCGGGAGTGAACTCTACCAGCGCTGTGCAGGTGTTTCTCAGCCACGAACACCCTCTCTGTTCACAACGTGCTCCGGCAAACCTCTCCGTCAACGCACTTTGTTCAGAGTATCACACTGCACGGGTTTTGAGCAGCAGTACAACCCTTTTTACCAGAAAGATAAACAAAAGCGTAACAACCGCGAGAAGAACGATGGTTCCTCCTGGCTTAAGGCCAAGCTCATAAGAGATGACAAGTCCCCCAAGCGAGGTCAGCATACCCACCGTGCTTGCATACAGGCAACATTGCTTCCAGCTGCGGGAAATCTGCAAAGCACAGGCAACGGGAACCACCATCATAGACGACACAATAAGTGAGCCAACTGTTCTTGCTGCAACAGCAACTACTAAAGCTACTGCGATAACAAAACCAAAGTTGATAAGGCTTACAGGAACACCTACACAACGTGCGTGACGCTCGTCAAAAGACATCAAGAAGAGTTCTTTTCTGAGGAAGAAGCAAAACGCAACGGCAAGAATGCTAATGACCACAATCATCTGAACTTCTTGCTCGCTCACGGTCAAAATTGAGCCAAACATAAAACTGTTGAAGCTTGATGAATTAGGAACAAAACCAGACAACACGCCCGCTAAACCAATACCCGCTGCCATAACAATGGCAACTGCAAGCTCCGACTGATCTTTGAAGTGACGACGCACGCCCTCAACACAGAGCGCTCCACCCAAGCAAGCTGCAATTGCTCCAGCAACAGGATTGATGCCCGCAATCATGCCTCCCGCAACACCTGCAAGAGAGGTATGTGAAAGAGCGTCACCAATCATAGAGAGGCGCTTCAGAACAACCGTCACGCCTACCAGCGGAATGATTGCTCCCAAAAGGATTCCTACAAGAATTCCTCGCTGCATAAATACGTATTCAAACATTTATGCCCTCCTCTCATGCGAGTCTTGGGCATCTTGAACAACGTCGGACGCAGGACCAAGGGACTCCGTTAAAGCAAAATCATCTAATTTTCCGCGATTGTGGTCGTGGACATGATGAGAGTCAAGGTCACAGTGAGCGCCATGAACTGCACAGTGATCATGACCGTGACCCCTACCTGCAATTTCTGTAGCTTTGTGGTCAGCAACTTCAATAACTCGACAAGCCAGCGCATCAAGAGCTGCAAGATCATGCGTAACAATAAGTACCGCAAGATCTCGAGCTGCATGGGCTTCTCGCACTAGGCTATAGAAATGATTGCGACTCTCTTTATCAAGACCAGTTGTAGGCTCGTCCAGGATAAGTAGTGATGGGTTTCCAACCAGCGCACAGGCAAGGCGAACTCTCTGGAGCTGTCCTCCAGAGAGTTCCCTAATAATACGCGTGGAAAAATCAGTCATACCTACAAGGTCAAGTGCCTCAAGCGTGCGCTCGCGACGCTCTTTTGCGCTCATCTTTACCTTTTTGGCACGAGCATACTGACTTGCATCTACTAGCTCGACGACGCTTGCAGGAAAGCGATTAACCGATTCTGAAGGGAGCTGTGGGACATAGCCTACACGCTCCCAGTCTTTAAACCGAGTCGAGGGCGTTCCAAAAAGAAGTGATTTGCCACTTGTTGGCTCAAGCTCACCCACCACAATTCGAGAGAGCGTAGATTTACCAGCTCCGTTATCACCAATAAGCGCGCAAATCTCACCTTGATGAACGTCTAAATTTACATCGCTTAAGACGCGCGTCTTCTTGTAAGAAAAACTCACGTCTTGAAGCGAGATGGCTATCTGACTTTCCTGCAACACGTCCTCCAAACACCCAGCCTAAGCTGGTAACACATATTACGCGAGAGCACCCTCAAGAGCCTTGAGGTTTTCGCGCATAACAGAGAGGTAATCCTCGCCTGCCTTGAGCTCTTCGTCAGTAAGTCCCTCAAGTGGGTTGAGCTCTTCTACACGAGCACCTGTTGCCTCAGCAATTGCCTGAGCAACCTTAGGGCTTACCAGTTCCTCCGTAAAAATAACCTTTACATTATGCTCTTTTACGAACTCGGTAATCTCTTTCATTTCCTGAGCATTTGGCTCTGCATCTGCCTCAACACCCTCAATAGGCATCTGAGTAAGACCGTAAGCCTCGCACAAATAACCAAATGCCTGGTGAGAAACAACAATTGTCTTGTTAGGCAGAGAATCAAGACCCTTGTGGAACTCATTATCAAGCGTATCAAAATCAGCGTTAGCCTTATCAAGATTGGCAGCATACTCTGACTTGTGCTCAGAGTCCTTCTCGGAAAGGGCTTCACAAATATTCTTCATCTGAATCTTTGCATTCAGAGGGCTCAGCCAAACGTGAGGGTCAGTTCCGCCATGGTCATGGTCATGATCATGGTCGTCTTTCTTCTCCTCATGATCGTGATCATCGTCCTCTTCAAGCTCAAGAAGTTTAACGTCTTTGCTGGTCTCAACTGCTGTAAGTTTTGTGCCAGAACCAAGTCCATCAAGTACGTCCTTGACCCAGTGCTCCATACCAGCACCGTTGTAAATCAAGAAGTCTGCTTCCTGGATAGTCTTCATATCCTTGCTGGATGGTTCCCAATCATGTGGCTCAGTACCTGCTGGAACGAGACATGTTACCTCAGCATGATCGCCAGCAATGCGCTTTGCAAAATCGTACATAGGATAAAAACTTGCCACAATGTTGAGCTTCTTCTGGTCTTTATTATCAGAAGCTCCTTCTTGCTTTTGAGCCTCAGGCTTGCAGCCAGCAAGAATAGCACTCACGCCAAAAGCGGAAGCTACAAGTGCGCTACGACGAGAAACGGTTGGATTCAAATTCATGTTACATCTCCCAAAACTATAAAAACCAATACGGTGTAGTGCCAAATTCAACAAACAAAATTGCGCGATTACCATTACTACCAAGCATAAAAACATGGCGAGAAACCCGTGTTTCTCGTTACTTCTTTGCCTTTCTACTCACTTCTCATCATCTGAACATGCATTCATGCTTCCCCTTTAGCACGAAAGCGGGCTGTCTTCCGACAGTCCGCTTTCTAAAAGTTAGCCTTAGTATACATATTCCAATTCAAGTCAACGATAAATTTTTATTTTTTCCGCAAACGGAACTGGAATAAACAGGTCAACTATTTTATCTCTTGCTAACCTACTGATCTTTCTCCGCATACGGAGTAATAATCAGATTTCCACTATTATACTCACCCAAATAAACCTCTGAAGCAGATTCATAACCTTGACGCTGAAGTTCTTTTTCAAGCCAATTTTCTTCCAAATCAAGCGCATCAAGAATATTTGTCTGAACTTGTCCATCAGTAATAAGTGGGAATCTAACGTTCTCTTCTCCATGCTGAACAATAATAAGCTGTCCATTTTGCTCAAGAATTGCACGCTTAACTTCTGAGGTGTAATTCACTCCTGCCTGGCGAAGCTTCAACGACACATCGTAGGCAGTGAGTCCCATAGATCTACAGTTGTCTACAAGCAGCTTGCCCTTATCAATAACAATAATAGGACGTCCATCAATCAGCTGCTTGACCACCATATTGTTAGTTCTCAGCCATTTGAGAGTCATAACAATAATGAGCCAAATAAGCAGAACAAGGGTGTACTGCAAAATGGTAATTGAACTGTTATAAATCATGCCGCCAACAATGCCGCCAAGTACAAAGTTTTGAACCTGGTCAATTGCTGCAGTTGGTGCTAGGTTTCCTTTTCCGCTGACGTTAATTGCCAGAACAAGCGAGAAAAGACCGATGCACAATTTAATGGCAACTTCTAAATAAAAGTTCATCGATCTACTCCTCTACATGCTTAATGTCATTACCAATAAGATTGATCTGCTCAATAACATAGTCATTCTCGGTATTTTTCAAAACGTGATAATACTTACCGTCAACCTCAAGATACGAGGGATTTCCCTGGCTATCAAAGGCAACGTACACGTGGTCAAAATCAACCTCAAGACGTCGAGCAATGTTTTCTTGTGAGGCAATAATTGACTCATAATGCTTACTTGCCTGATTGACCTGTAACACACGATCAAGCTGCAGAAGTCCAAGAAAAATGAGCGAAAACAGCGCAATGAGCGCCAGCTCACGATACTTAGAATTCTTTCTATCACGCATGTAATGCACAAGCGAAAAGACCATCAAAAGTGCAACAAGACCAAATAGAACAAGCTGAGTCCAGTCAAATACTGTCGCATGGTGAATTAAATAGTTATGGGAATAGAACTCCATAGGCTTCCTTTAGTTTGCATTACTCAAGATCTGCTGCTTAAGCCTTGAAGACACTCTTTCCACCAAGGAACGTCTCTTCAAGCTGAAGATCTTTTGTAATAACAATAAAGTCTGCGTCATATCCAGGACGAATGAAGCCACAAACATCATCAATTCCACAGGAGCGAGCTGGGTTTTCTGAAGCCATACGAACTGCCTCTTCAGCAGATACAATGCCCCAGTCAAAGACGTTCTTCACGCCTTCAAACAGACGAAGGATTGAACCGGCTAGGCTGTGAGACTCATCCATCAGACGAGCAGTTCCGCCTTCAACCACAACGGGGAAATCGCCAAGTTTGTACTGTCCATTAGGCATACCACCTGCACGCATGCAGTCGGTAATAAGAACAGTATGGTCATATCCCTTTGCATTTACCAGAGCGCGAACAGCAATAGGATTAAGGTGATGGCCATCGCAAATAGCCTCTGCATAGGTACCGTGGGTAGTCATTGCAGCGCCAACCATACCTGGCTCACGGTGGTGAAGACCGCTCATGCCGTTATAGGTGTGGACAAAGATATCCGCACCAGCGTTTACACAAGCAAGTGCCTCTTCGTACGTTGCATCGGAGTGTCCCAAGGCAACGTGAACGCCGCGGTCTGCCATCTCTGCACAGAACTCTGGAGCACCATCACGCTCTGGAGCAATAGCAATCTTGGCGATCCAGCCGTCAGCACGCTCCTGCCACTCATCAAAGACCTCTACATCTGGATCCAAGAAATACGCAGGATTCTGAGCGCCCTTGTGTTTCTCGGTAAAGAAAGGTCCCTCCAGGAAGATGCCCTGGATACGAGCAGCGTCAATGCCATTTGCCGCAATTCCCTCTGCTGCATCAGCAACGGACTCACAAGCATCACCGGTCTGCTCAACGCTTGCGGTCAGTGTTGTTGGAAGCCAAGAAGTTACGCCGTTAGAGAGCAGGCCCTGAGCAATCTCAATGACGCCATCAGGATCACAATCCATGATGTCATGATCGAGAAAACCGTGGATATGCGTATCAACAAGACCTGGTGCTACCCAAGAGCCCGTACGGTCAACAATCTCACACTCTGGCTTCTCTTTAGTAAAGTGGCCAAAGACGCCATCTTCGATAAGCAAGTAACCTGGACCAGAAGTTGCTCCTGGTAAAAAGAACTTATCTGCTTTAACTGCAAATGTACTCATACGTACCTCAATCATTTTCAAAAGGACGCGCCATAGGCACGTCCTTATTAGTAATTCCTACAGTGAGTGAATTGTAACACCCTTGACTACTCGATTAACCTGACCGGTTGGAGAAGGTGTATCCGGTTTGTTATTAACACGGACTGAGTTCAAAAGCGCTACCACCTGAGCAACCATTACAAATGGCAAGGCCAAATAAGGAGCTGGTAGAGGCTCTGAAAGTACTGGAAGACTAAAAGTTCTTCCCGTAAAGTTTGTTGCACCCTCTTGCTCAATACCAATGGTCAGAGCGGCAATCTGGTCTCCCTTAATCTCGTCAAGAATATCCAGATCATATTGACGGGTGTAAGGATTGTTAGAAACAAAATCAAATACCAGAGTGTGCTCGTCAACAAAAGACTTTGGTCCGTGGCGATATCCCATTGAGGAATCCCACGACGTTGCATTAATACCAGCAGCAAGTTCCAAAATCTTAAGCTGTGCCTCATGAGCAAGGCCCACAAATGGACCGGAGCCCAAATAGGTAATGCGGTTGAAATCGCTCTTAAGCCACTCAGCAATCTCTTCCTCGCGCTCAATTACCTGCCTACCCAGCTCAGCAGCGTCAGAAATCCAAGCCTTCTTCTGCTGGTCGTCGGCATTATCAAAGACAAGCGTTGCAAGAAGTGTCATGCAGCTATAGGAGCCGGTCATTGCAAAGCCCTGGTCATTTGCACCAGGAATAAGCAGCAGCAATGTGTCATCTTTACCTGCGGACTCAACGGCAAGTTTTCCTTCAGGAGCGCAGGTAATATTGATAAGCAAAAGATTTTTGACAATTTTGCGAGCAATATTTACTGCAGCAAGGCTCTCTGAACTATTACCAGAGCGTGCAAAAGAAACCAGGACCGTTGGATCTTCTGGATCAAGGCTGCCATAAGGATCAGAAACAATATCAGTGGTTGCAACAGATGCAAACTCAAAAGAGCTCTTCTCGCCATGAGAACGAAGATATGGAGTAATGGTATCGCCTACATAAGCCGAGGTACCTGCGCCCGTAAAGACCACGCGCGTACGACGTCCCTCACCAAGACTGCGAGCACGCTCAACAAACTCTTTAATTGCAGAAAGGTTCTCCTGATAAATGCCAAAGGTAGATTCCCAAAGCTCAGGCTGCTGTTTAATCTCGGCAGTTGTAATATGCGCGCCTAGTGCCTTTAGCTCTTCTTGGCTCTTCTTAAACATTAATATCCCTTCTCACAGCTATTTAACTGCGTGTATGTACAATCTTGTATCTAAATTGATCAGCGCGAGCCACACTTAAAGTGAACTCAACAATATTGTTTCTGTCATTGTAGGTTGTACGCGTAAGGCTCAAAACAGGTGAGCCCTCAGAAATTTGCAATAAAGTGGCGTCATCCGAGCGAGCAATTGAAGCCTTGAACTCCTCTTCTGCCACGCCAATCTTTATGTTGTAGTCTTCTTCAAAAATTTGGTACAGAGATTTTTGCTCAACATCATGAACGGTGAGCGAGAAAAACTGTGAGACTGGAAGGTAGGTTACCTCCAGCATCATAGGCACATTATCAGCACTTCTTAAACGCTTGATGTGGAAGAGTTTCTCGCTAAGAATAACGTGCATATGCTGGGCTAAAAATTTATTAGCCTCAATAGTGTCAAACTCAAGAATAGTTGTCTTTGGAACGCGGCCCAACTGACGCTGCTGGTCAGTAAAGCTATAGCCGCCCATAAGGTCTGTTGCACGCTCAGAAACGTCTGCAACAAAGGTACCGCGGCCACGCTGGCGATAAATGAGCCCCATGTGTTCAAGCTCTTGCAGGGCAAGTCTTACCGTGGTGCGAGAAAGTCCATAGGAATCGGAGAGCTCACGCTCAGAAGGAAGTGGATCGTCTGGGTCCATCTCGTTTTCAATACGATAGCGCAGCATATTTGCTAACTGCTCGTAGAGTGGCTGTCTTCCCATAAACGCTGTCATCAAAACTCTCCTATAAAAGACGGGTGCCCACTAAGTGGACACCCGTCACACTTACTTAACCCCAAATATATGGGAGAACGCCAAAGCCAGAACCAAGAAGTGCAATTACCAGAAGCAGGCAGATGCACATAATTGGAGTCCAGTTACGCTTTGCCATGAGATAGTACAGGCAAAGGGTAAGAGCCAGTGGGATAAGCTTTGGGCAAACGCCGTCGAGGATCTTCTGGATGTCAATGGAGACAGGAGAAGTGACTTCCTCGCCAACAGTTACCAGGTTAACGCCTTTGCCGACTGGAGCAATAGCAGTAGTGCCGTCCTTGCCATCAGCAGTCTTGCCGCCGATGAACATAACGGACTTAGGATCCTTCTTGTAGTCAGCATAGGAACCCTTAGCAAAGAGAGCCTTGTCATACTGACCAGAAGCAAGCTGCTCATCAGAAAGAGTTACCTGAGAAAGAACAACGCTGTGTGTCTCGCCGTTAGGGATGTTTGCGCCAGCGCCAAGCTTGGTTCCGCCGTAGCAGACAACCAGGCAACCAACAACAAAGACGCCCAGGATAGAAGCAGCACGAGTAAACTCTTTTGCGTTCTCGGTGAGCAGGGTAATTGCGTCAGTGCCCATCTTGTAGGAAAGGTTCATCAGCCAATAACGTACCGCAAACTGTGCGATGTTAAAGATGATGAGGAACAAGAATGGTGCAAAGACGTTGCCGGAGATTGCCATGTTAGAGGTAATACCAGCAGTAATTGGAACAAGGGTGAACCAGAACAGTGCGTCACCAATGCCGCCCAGAGGGCCCATTGCAGAAACGCGGACTGCACGAATGGTTGGGATGTCCAGCTTGTTCTGCTCAAGGGAGAGAACAATACCCATAACAAAAGTAACCAAGAATGGGTGGGTATTGTAGAACTCAAGGTTGTGACTCATGGAAGCAGCAAGGTCATCCTTGTTGTCGCCGTGAATCTTCTCAAGACCTGGGAGGATACCGTAAAGCCAACCAGCTGCCTGCATTCTCTCGTAGTTAAAGGAAGCCTGCAGGAACAGGGAGCGCCACACCATCTTGTTGAGTGTCTTCTGATCAAGTGGCTCAGCAGGAGTGGTGTTCTGATAGGTATCAGGAATATTAAATGCCATCTTCGAAGTCACCTCCAGCAACAACAGCAGGAGCAGCATTCTTCATCTTGGTCTGGAGCTGGTAATCCCAGAATGCGATACCAAAGCCAATGAGAGCAAGAAGCAGAAGTGCTGGACCAGAGAGCTCAGGAATGCTGATAAATACGATTGCAGCTGCAAAGCCCATGAGGAAGAAGCCCCAGAGCTCGCGAGAAACCATAACCTTCAGCAGGATTGCAAAGCCGACGAAGCGCATCATGCCACCGGCGACGGAAAGTGCATTCATGAGCCACTTTGGAATTGCAGTGGTGATCTGAGTGCCAAATGCAGCACCACCCAGGAAGAACAGGGTAACAATGACACCAAAGAAAAGACCAAGGGCAGCCATTGCGCCGTAGTTAATACGAGCAATTCCCTTAGGATCTGCCTTCTCGGCGTATGCATCAGCAGTTGCCATTACGGGGGACATAATGGTAAAGATGATGGTTACTGCATACTGGCCAAGCAGGGAGAATGGAATTGCTGCAGCTACAGCAGCCATTGGCTCAAGCTTAGTAGTGATTGCAAAGACTGCAGACATAATGCCGCCGATAACAGCATTAGGTGGCTGTGCACCACCAACAGGCATGTTACCGATGGTCATAAGCTGATAGGTACCACCAACAATGAGACCAGTCTGAACGTCACCAAGAATCAAACCAACCAAAAAACCAGTTACGATTGGCTGGTAAAGAGACTCGAGGAAACTAAACTGATCGATGCCAGCGATAAACGCAACGATGAAAATTAATAACACCTGAATAGGGCTAACATCCATCTTAACTCCTCCTTTCAAACACACCATAACTACCGATGACGATGATCGGCAGACTATCCGAATACCTTTGCCAACCTGCTAGAAACGTTGCACCATTGCAACTTTTTGTCATCTCTACCAGGAAGTTGCGCGCAAAACTTACTCGAATAGCTTTGAGATATCCTCGACCGGGGTCGTAGGAACACGCCTAATCTCTAGAGTCACCCCCAATTCCTGAAGCTCACGGAAGGCAGCGACGTCCTTATCGTCTACCGCCACACTTGTGGCGACCTGTCGCTTTCCCTCAGCCATGTGCATATTGCCGATGTTCACTTTTTTGATAGGAACACCGCCCTTGACCAGAGTGAGGACATCCTCTGGATTCTCGGCAACTAAGAAAATGTGCTGGCTTTCAGAAGCCTTGTGAATAACATCGATAGTTTTCTGAAGCGTAAAGTACCTGGTTGCAACGCCGCTAGGAGCTGCCATGTCCATAAGACCCTGACGCATTTTATTTCCTGCAACCTCGTCATTAGCAACAAGGATGAGGTTTGTACCAAGGGTGCCGTTCCACTGAGTAGCAACCTGGCCGTGAATCAAACGATTATCGATTCGAGCAAGCTTGATATCTGGTTCTCCCATAACAAGTTCTCCTCTCTTTGCACGCATATTTGTACGTGCTATCTGCGATTCTCATCGCACTACTCGCAACTTGCGCTGCGTGTTTTACTGCAAATTTATTTATTGTTGGAAACGTTGATTAGAGCCCAACGATCCAGCGTGATAACCACATTTGGAGCAAACTCAACATCTACTGTTTCTTTTTTGACGTCTTTTACTACGCCATACATTCCGTTGTTGGTCTTAACCTTCTGACCAGCATGAAGATTCTTCAGAAACTCTGAAGTTGTTCCCGCCTTTTTAGAAGAGGCTCTCCAAACAAAGAAGGAATAAACAAGGCCCAAAATTACCAAGAACGCGAGAAGAACAATGGATGAAGCAAGAATGTTCTCTGCTAGATTTGCCATGTACATCTCCTTAACTCAACAACAAAACGCTACTTAAATACCATCGTCACCGAAGATGTCATCTTCTGGCTCAACCTCAAGCTCAAGACGCTTATGAACAACTCCCTGGCTACCAGCTAAAACAGCAGTCTCAACCAACTCTTCAAGAGAGGTGTCTGCCATGCGGCTTCCAAGTGTTTCAAGAAGCATAGGAAGGTTTGTGCCTGTAACAACTTCTACGTTTGAATAGTTCTGGGCAATTATCATTGCCTGATTAAAAGGCGTTCCACCAAGAAGGTCGCAAAAAACCAGTACGCCATCAGTAGTGTCAAGAAGATCGGAAATTGTTGCAGAAAGAGTTTCTGGGTATGTTGCAGCACCGGCTTCAATAAAAGGAACGGGAACAAAAGCTTCTTGCTCACCAGCAATCATCTTTAAAGCATCAGCAAGTCCGTTTGCAAACGTTCCATGACCAGTTAAAACGCAACCTACCATGTCAAACTCCTTTCAAAGAGTTGGAAACTATCTGGAGAGCTACACGGAAAACTAGGGGGTGTTGAAGCTTCTCTCTAAGTGGTAGATACCAGATAACAACCTAACATAAGTATAGTCTAGTGAGCATCTTGAGATGTGTACGTTAACAATCGCCGGTTTAACGGTACTATTTTTACCGTAAACGGTACGACCATTATTATTTTCACAGGTAGATATATGAATAAATTGTGATGATGCACTAAAAAGTGAGAACGTTTCCTGAAAAATTAGAAATTCTTATAACGCACCTTTATACGTAATAAATGTAGTAAACAACCCTAAAATCCTGCTCAAATATGGCAAGAAAATAAAATTGGTATTAAGAAATTATGTACTGGTATCTTTTTTTAGAACATC
>CAKARF010000007.1 GCA_916720465.1 uncultured Atopobium sp.
TAGCAATGAGGGTCTTACCAGTACCTGGAGGGCCTACAAGCAAGGCGCCACGAGGGCAGCGAGCGCCAATCTCTTTGTATTTATCAGGGGTCTTAAGGAAGCTAACAATCTCTTGCATAGATTCTTTAGCTTCTTCTTGACCAGCAACGTCTTTGAACGTAATACCTGTGTCTTCTCCCTTAATTTCTTTAGCGCTTGAGCGACCAAGATTGCCGCCTAGACCACCAAAGCCGCCACCAAAGTTCATGGAAGGACCATCGTCACCCATAGCACGCTTAAGGGAACGGTTAATAAAGTAGCCAATGCCCAAGAAAAGAACAAGAGGGATGCCATACTGAATAAGGGCATAGAGCAGCATATTTGTAGAGTTGTCAGGAATAGAAGCCGAGAAATCAACTTTGTGGTCTCTAAGCGTCTGAACCAGCGTTGCATCATTCGGGAACTGCGTAGTCTCAAAGACCTTCTCGGAATCTCCAGAGCCTGTTGTGAACCTAATGTTTCTGTTACCAGTATTAAGATCTACTTTGGTGACTTCATTGTTGTCAACCTTGTTAAGGAACTCACTGTACGAAACAGTTTGTACCTGTTGGCGCAAAAGTCCTGGTAATAATGTGTTGCTGAGCAGGAGATATACAAAGATGGCTACTGCAATATAGAGTAGCATCGACATAGATCTACGGTGCTTGTTATTGTTATCTGCCATACACGTCCCTTTACCTGTTTGGCTCAAATGTGATATGAGCTCACTTAGATATTAGGTTTGTTGTACCCACTCTTCTTTTTTTATTTCTATAAAAATTTAAAATTTGAATTCCGTGTAATTTGTTAAAAACGGTTTCGCGTACGTATTACTTAGTTCAATGAGTACAAGACGTGGTAGTATTACTAGCACAAGCTGTGATGAGGACAGTAGCTGGATAGCGCAAATCTCAAGCGAGCGGAGTTGGTGGAAGTCCGCATTTGCGTCCGTGTGAACATCACCTCGGAGCTGCAGTTCAAACGTACAAGCATTTTGTACTAGTAGATGCTGCCGGAAATGGTCGCCTTGACAGGCCAGCCGAGTAAACGGACATATCCGTCGCTGGGTGGTTACAACGAAGTGTATTGTGGCGCTTCGTCCCAGCTGTGAGGGACGGGCGCTTTATTTGTGCCCAGAAAGGTTGTGCTTGATGGCAAACGAGTACAAAAAGACCACCAACCTGCCAAATACAGGCTTTCCTATGCGCGCATCACTTGCGCAGAACGAGCCTCAGCGTTTGGCTGATTGGGACCAAAACAACGTCTATGAACTCCTGATGAAGAAGAATGAGGGACATGACAAGTTTGTCCTTCATGACGGACCTCCTTATGCAAATGGTCCAATTCACCTGGGTCACGCACAGAATAAGATTTCCAAGGACATCATCAACCGCTATAAGGCTATGCAGGGCTTCCAGACCCCTTATGTTCCTGGTTGGGACTGCCATGGTCAGCCAATCGAGCACAAGGTTGAGCAGATGCTTGGCACAGAAAAGTTCAATCAGTTATCTACCGAGAAGATTCGTGAGCTTTGCCGCAAGATGGCGGTTGAGCAGGTAGATACCCAGCGTCAGGGCTTTAAGCGCCTTGGTGTTTTGGGCGAGTGGGATAACCCTTATCTCACGTACGTCAACGATTACGATGCAACTGATGTTGAGATTTTCAAAGCCATCTACGACAAGGGCTCTGTGTATAGAGGTACCAAGCCTGTTCACTGGTGTACTCATGACCACACAGCTCTCTCTGAGGCAGAGATTGAGTATCACGATGTCACCTCTACTGCAATCTTTGTTCGCTTTGAGCTAACCACGGTTCCTGAGGGTCTTGAGGCTTACGCAGGTAAGACTTGGGTAGACATCTGGACTACAACTCCATGGACTATGCCTGCTGACGAGGCAGTTATTCTGCACCCTGAAGCTAACTATGTTGCTCTTGAGCTTCCTGATGGACACGTAGAGATTGTTGCTGAGGCTCTTGCAGAGAAGGCTGCTACCAAGTTTGGTTATACCGATTGGAAGCTGGCTCAGGATGCAGAGGGTAACACCTGGAAGAAGACTGGTGTTGAGCTTGCCGGCAATGAGTACAAGCAGCCAATCTTTGGTGATCTTGGCAACACTGGCAAGTTTATTTATGCAGAGTACGTCACCCTTGACGATGGTACTGGTGTTGTTCACTCCGCACCTGGCCACGGTGTAGACGACTACAACGCTGGCGTTCGTTTTGATATTCCACAGACTATGCCTGTTGATGACGACGGTCACTTCTTCAAGGGCGACGGCCAAGGTACTGGCGGCCCCTTCTCTGGTATGGAGGTCAATGAGGCTAACCCTATCATTGTCCAGTGGCTTAAGGACCGCGGAACACTCATTCTTGCAGAGGAAATTACTCACAGCTATCCACACTGCTGGCGTTGTAAAGAGCCTGTTATCTTCCGCGCAACAAGCCAGTGGTTTGTCTCCATGGATAAGACTGGTCTGCGTCAGCAGGCAGCAGAGGAGCTTACAAAAGTTAAGTTCTATCCTGCAAATGCTGTTAAGCGTATTGGCTCCATGGTTGAAGGCCGTCCTGACTGGTGTATTTCCAGGCAGCGTAACTGGGGTGTTCCAATTCCAGCTTTCACCTGCGAGGATTGTGGTGAGACCGTCATTAATGATCAGACGCTTGACGCTGTCATCAAGCTTTTCCGCGAGAAGGGCTCTGATGCTTGGTTTACCGACGATCCTAAGACCTATTTAGGCGACGCTTGCGTCTGCCCTAAGTGTGGTGGCCATAACCTCAAGGCTAACAAGGACATCCTGGACGTTTGGTGGGATTCTGGCGTTTCTCACACAGCTGTTTGTAAGCACCGTCCAAACCTCAAGTTCCCAGCTGATATGTATCTTGAGGGCTCCGACCAGCACCGCGGTTGGTTCATGAGTTCTCTTATGACTTCTGTTGGTGCTTACGGTGTTGCTCCTTACAAGTCAGTTGTTTCCCAGGGCTTTACGCTCGATGGTCAGGGACGCAAGATGAGTAAGTCTTTGGGCAACGTCATTGATCCAAACGCTGTTTGCGCTGAGCGTGGTGCAGACGTCCTGCGTCTTTGGGTTGCTTCTGTTGATACTTCAACTGACGTTCCTTGCGATGACGCCATTCTTTCGCAGGTAGGCGACGCATATCGTAGGTTCAGAAACACCCTGCGCTTCCTTCTTGGCGAGCTTGAGGGTCAGTTTGACCCTGCAACTGATGCGGTTGCTGTAGCAGACCTTGAAGAGTACGACCGTCTTGTTCTTGCCCGTATGTGCGAGGTTCATGCTGCAGTCACCGAGGCTTACGAGGGATATCGCTTCAACAATGTCTTCCGTACCCTCTACGATTACATCATTGAGCTTTCCAACGGTTATTTGAACGCAACCAAGGACCGTATGTACTGTGATGCTGCAGATTCTGCAACACGCAGAAGTGCTCAGACCGTCTGGGCAGAGATTCTCTCTATGCTTGTTCATGACCTGCAGCCAATTCTGGTTTACACCACCGATGAGGCTATGCAGTTCCTGCCAGAGTCTATGCGTGACGGCCAGAAGTACGCAGCTCTTCTCGACTGGTATAAGGCTCCTATGACCACCGAAGAGTACACCTCACTGCTTCCTGCATATCAGGTACTGGTTGATGCTCGTGCTGCCTACACCAAGGCATACGAGACAGCTCTTGAGGCTGGCGTAGTTACCGAGAAAACCACGCAGGCTACACGTGCAGAAGTTACGCTCACTCCTGAGCAGGCCGCATACATTTCTCATGCTGGTCTTGACTTTGCTGAGGCATTTGTCTGCTCTGAGGTTACCGTCTCCGAGGGCTCTGAGCTGAGCGTAAGCGTTTATCCTGCAAACGGTGAGCGCTGCGACCGCTGCTGGAACTATCGCGAGCTTGGCGAGGATCACCTCTGCCACCGCTGCCACGACGTTGTTGCGTAAATGAATACTGACCAGCAACAACATATAACTCACACACTCGTGACCCGCCTTGCAGTTCTCTGCGGGGCGGGCGCTGTTGCCTGCGCGCTTGACCAGGTAACCAAGCTCTGGGTGAGAACCTCAATTCCAGAGGGAACCGCAGTGCCGTTTATCCCTGGCGTCATGGAGCTCTTCCACGTAAGTAATACCGGAGCTGCGTTTTCTGTGGGCTCTGGAAACGCTCTCTTTTTTGTAGCTCTTACTGCTGTGGTTATTGCCGCTCTTGTAGGCTTTGTAGTTCGCGAGAAGAACCTCCCGTTGCCACTTATTGCGCTTTTGGGAGGTGTTGCAGGTGGCGGAATTGGTAACGCTATTGACCGCGTTTTGTATGGTCAGGTTACTGATTTCTTTGCCACAACGTTTGTTAATTTTGCTGTCTTTAATGTGGCAGATATTTTTGTAACCTGCGGCATCCTTATTGCTTTTGTGTACTGGATAATTTGGGACAAAAAGCAGTAGGGTAGCGGCAATGAATGAGCGTATCGTTGACATATTAGTTGGACCAGAAGGAGACGGCGTCAGATTAGATGCGTTTCTTTCTGCTCAAGATACACTTCCTTCAAGAAGTGCCTGCGCAAAGCTTGTAGAAGAGGGAAGAGTAACCATCAACGCTACGCTTGCTACGTCTAAGTCAGAAAAACTTATGTTGGGCGATAGGCTTTTGGTATCGCTTCCAGACGCAGAGCCTCAAACAGGACTTTTGCGCCCAAATCCAGATATTCCGCTTGATATCCGCTTTGAGGACCAGTACCTCATAGTGCTCTCAAAGCAGATTGGTCTTGTCTGTCATCCATCTCCTGGTCACGTTGATGACACTCTGGCAAACGCTCTGGTGGCTCACTGTGGCTACGAGCATCTAGGAATGCTTCAGGGAGAAGAACGTCCTGGTATTGTGCATCGTCTTGATATGGACACCTCTGGTCTTATGCTGGCAGCAAAATCAGACGAGGCGCAAAAAGCTCTTCAGGACCTCATTAGGCTGCGCGTGCTTGACCGCCGCTATATTGTGCTGGTACAAGGCTATGTTGCCCACGATTCTGGCACCATTGAAACGGGCATTGCACGCTCAACGCGAGACCGCCTCAAAATGACCGTATCAGACGCGCCCGGCGCACGAGAGGCCATTACCACCTTCAGAACGCTTGAGCGCTTTGAAGCAGGTAGAAAAGGCGAGGGCTACTCGCTTCTTGAATGTCATCTCTATACAGGCCGCACGCACCAGATTAGAGTTCACATGCGCCACATTGGTCATCCTGTTGTCGGCGATCAGCTCTACGGTAAAAAAGATACAAGCCTTAACCTTGGACTTAACAGGCAGTTTTTACACTCCTGGCACGTTCAGTTTGAGCACCCTTTTACGGGCGAGAATATCGTGATAGCAGACACACTACCAAAAGACCTGCAAGAGGCCCTACTTTCTCAAAGCGCTATGTCTATGGGTAGGACTTCTGTAGGAGAAGAGATTTGTCCACAGTTGTAATATGACTAAAAAGTTTCGCTTCTCATTTCACGTGGTGTAAGAGAAAAGTAGTCCTTAAATTTCCTATAAAACTCTGTTGTTCCTCCATAGCCAATCATTGAAGAAATAGTAGAGACAGGTAATTTGGTATGAATTAACAGCGTTTTTGCTCGTTCCATTCTTTGTTCTAAAACAAGTTCAGAAAAAGTTTTGCCACATTTTTGTCTGAGAAGTTCAGAAAGATAAGTTGGTGTATATGAGTATTTTTCTGAAAGCTTAGCAAGTGTAATACTTTCTGAATGAGCAGTAATTTCATTAAGGATAAGAGCGATCGTCTCATTAGTGTTACCTGGAGTGAACGTATAGTGAGCATCAGGAGAAAGACAGGTAATAAGAGTTACAAGTAAGGAGGTAACAATAGCTTCCCAATTTGGTTTTCTTTCGGAATAGGTAATGATAATTTGAGTATAAAGTGTATAAATTTGTTCAATATCAGCTGGATGAACTTGTTTTGGCAGTGTATTTTTATTTGATATAAGGTTTGTAGTAAAAGTAAAGAAATCTTCTGATGAAGGCATTAGAAAGAAAAGAAAACTTCCAAAATAGTTTTTACGAGCAAGTATTGAGAGACTCACAATGTTGTCTCCATAAGGTTTTGTAGAAAATTGGCCTAAATTTGCTAAATCAAAAGCAGAAGTGAGTGTAAAAAATCCTCTGATATGAGGGTTAACAGATTCTTCTGTTTCGTAGTGTGCACTCAAAATGACATTTGAAGCGCCACCTTGAGCAAGAGAATTCCCATTGGCAAGTATATTTTGAAGTGCTTGAGTTAGTCGCTTTTCGCTCATAATCAGCCTTTCAACGGTATTTTCCTGCGTCAAATTATAGGGTGATAACGCAATTTTATACGAGAAACCCGCTTTTTACCTTAAAGAGTCCATTAAGTGTTTATTTTACAAGTGCAGGTAATTAATGTTTTGGAAGGGATGATGAGTATGAATAATCGTCTCTCTCACTTATTTGTTATACGAAAACATATGCTTCTATCTGCCTTTGGCTTGACAATTGGATATATTGCTGTTGCAATGCTGGGCATTTTTACGGGCGATTTAATTGATAGCATGCTTAATGTGCAAGCTGCTGACGGTATTTGGCAAAAGCTAGGGTTGTTGTTGCTCCTTTCGCTTGTAACGCTTTGCTTAAGCTTTTTTCTCACTGTTTGGATTCCACAAAAGCTCAATTTAGAAGCTGCGGTTGCTAGTTCTGAGGTAGCGATATCGGAATTCTTAAAGATGTCGCTTCGCGTTTTTCCAAAAAAGAATGCCGGACACTATCTTAATGTAGTCACTATGGCAGCCTTTGTCTTCAGTGGTGTTCAAATTGCAGTAAGTGTTGAATTTTTAGGTGGTCTTTTAGCAGTTATTGTTTTAGCAATTGTGGCGTTTACGGTAAATCCATGGATTGGTTTGCTTGTCTTGCTTTATATCCCTTTTTACTTGGTGATTATTGATTATCCGAGCAAGAAAACAAATGAGATTTTGACCGAGTCAATGAAAAAACGAGAAGGCTGGCTGGATATCGGCAGGCGCATAATTGAGGAAAAGTTTTCGATTAATGTGCTACGAGCAGAGAACTATTTTGAAAATGCTTATGAGGCAGCTAATGATGAGTATTTTCTCTATGTAAAAAGAAGTAGTTTTTTTAGTGCTTTATCAAAGAACCTTCCATCAGCGCTTTCAAATTTCACGCAAGTCGTAGCCATAATTACAGGTGTTATGCTGCTTTCTATAGGTCAGATGAGTGTTGGAGAGATTTTAGCCTCCTATCTGATTTTGTCAGTATTGAGTGAACCGCTTGATACGGTTTGTTCTGTTAAAAGCTCATATCTTGCTGCAAAAGCGGATATTGATGTTTATCTTGAGCACGAGAAAGAATCCCAAGAGCCTTCAGGTTATGAGAAGCTTTGGAATTCTTCACTTAAACCAGCTGTAAAGATAGGAGAGGGAACTCTTTTAGCTACTTCAGAAGGACCAGAACTTTTCCATACACAAGCTCTCAGCATTCCACAAGGATCTCTCGTGGTGGTAAAGGGTTCCAACGGCTCAGGCAAGTCTTCTTTCGTGGATCTTTTGGCAGGCTGCTCTGATCCATCGCTATTCAGTGGTGATATAGAGCTTTCGGATGATCTTAAAGACTGTTCTCGTTTTGCTCGTCCGGTACCTCTTGTAGAAGGAAGCCTTGTTGACAATATGTTTGGAGAAAAGATTGATCGTACGGTTTACAACTTGCTCGATTTCTCCTCTCTTGAGACTCATGCTTTTGACGGAAAAGAAGAGTCCGTTTCTTTGGGTGAGCGACAAAAAATTGGTCTTTTGAGAGCTCTATCCAGAAAACAAGGGGCACTTGTTTTGGATGAACCTCTACAGAATTTAGATGCTCCAACATCACAGAGGCTTTGTAGATATCTCACCAACCTCAAAGGTAGGCGGACTGTCATGGCGATTATGCACTCTGATGAACTAGATCAAGAAGCAGACGTTCTTCTCGATATCCAAGATGGCCAATTGCATGTGCGTTGATGTGGGAGAAAAAAGACAATAATGAATACACGAACCAAATACAAGTTTCAAGTACCTTCATCTTTTGTCATTACAAAGAATAATATCTTTTTAATAGTAGGATCAGTATTATCAACTGCTCTTTCTGTAGCTACGAGCTTGGCCTTAGGCTCAATAGTGAGTGCCGTTTCTCAAGGCTCTTGGATGACTGATAAAACGATTGCTTTTGTGGGGATCCTATTTCTTTCTCTCGTATCGGCAGTCCTTGTTCTTACATTTAAAGGATGGTTTCCTGTGCGTGCGGCGATTATCCAAAGAATGAGTTGTACTACGCAGGTTATACAAAGGGTTATTGCGATGCCGGCCCGTGTCTATAAAAAACATGAAAAAGGCTACTACATGAACCTTTTAAGCAGTTCTGCGACCATGTATGGATCTGTATATAGTGCTGTGAATATTGCCATTTTGAGTTCTGTCGGATGTATTGCAGTGATTTTATTAGCGCTTCTTATTACCAATTATGTATATTTCATCGTAGTGCTTACCTATATTCCTATCTTATTTCTTGTGACAAGGGTTCCAGCCAAGCGTATTGCAGATTTACAGCGAAATATTATTCCAGCTCAAGATAGATATTTGAACGAATCAAAACGCATCGTAGAAAATAAAAGAGCTATCAATATTGCTCGAGCTGACGTCTTTTACAAAGAGAGATATCAAGACATCAGTTCAAGGTACTTGGATTCCATAAAAAGATACCGGTTTAATGAGGGATTGAATGAGAAGATTCCAAGCAGTATGTGCTCTCTACTGCAGATTATTATGCTTGCCTTAACCATTGAAATGTATCAGATTCATGCTGCATCTGTAGGAGATATTTTTATTTCATATCAACTTTGCGCATTGATTCAGAATCCTCTAGCGGAACTTTTTCAGTCAATCATGTTTGTAAAAGCAAATAAAGTTCATCTTGAGCGCCTACAAAATACTTTCAAAGAATCCCAAGAGCCTTCAGGTTATGAGAAGCTTTGGAATTCTTCACTTAAACCAGCTGTAAAGATAGGAGAGGGAACTCTTTTAGCTACTTCAGAAGGACCAGAACTTTTCCATACACAAGCTCTCAGCATTCCACAAGGATCTCTCGTGGTGGTAAAGGGTTCCAACGGCTCAGGCAAGTCTTCTTTCGTGGATCTTTTGGCAGGCTGCTCTGATCCATCGCTATTCAGTGGTGATATAGAGCTTTCGGATGATCTTAAAGACTGTTCTCGTTTTGCTCGTCCGGTACCTCTTGTAGAAGGAAGCCTTGTTGACAATATGTTTGGAGAAAAGATTGATCGTACGGTTTACAACTTGCTCGATTTCTCCTCTCTTGAGACTCATGCTTTTGACGGAAAAGAAGAGTCCGTTTCTTTGGGTGAGCGACAAAAAATTGGTCTTTTGAGAGCTCTATCCAGAAAACAAGGGGCACTTGTTTTGGATGAACCTCTACAGAATTTAGATGCTCCAACATCACAGAGGCTTTGTAGATATCTCACCAACCTCAAAGGTAGGCGGACTGTCATGGCGATTATGCACTCTGATGAACTAGATCAAGAAGCAGACGTTCTTCTCGATATCCAAGATGGCCAATTGCATGTGCGTTGATGTGGGAGAAAAATGGATTCAAAGGCATGGACGCTTTGACCCTTCTATTGCGCTAAGATTGTAAGGTAATTGTTTATTGAGAGATTTTGGCTGATAAAACATATTTGTCTTGAGTTTGGAGCGTAGGGTTATATGCCATTGCAATTTAACAGACTCGGTATCACACCAATTGTTGTTTTTAACTTTATTATCTGGCTTTTCTTTACGCTCGCATACTTTTATCAGATTGTGTACATTCTTCGTGTCTTAATTAAAGGCGAAGTAAAGCTTCCAGAGGCAAAAAAGCAGCACCGCTATGCTTTCTTTATTGCTGCCCACAATGAAGAGCCAGTTATTGGCAACCTTGTCAGGTCCATTCTTTCTCAGGATTATCCTCGAGAGCTGATGGATGTCTTTGTTGTTGCAGATGCTTGTACCGATAAAACAGCTGAAGAGGCGAGAAAAGCTGGAGCAATTACTTGGGAGCGTAATGACCTTGCTCGTAAAGGTAAGAGCTGGGTTATGGATTACGGCTTTGACCGCATTCTTAATGAGTACGGCGACAAATACGAGGCATTCATTATTATGGATGCCGATAACCTGGTTTCTCCAAGCTACTTAAAGATTATGAATCAGGCTTTTGATGCAGGATATCTTGTCTGTACTAGCTATAGAAACTCAAAGAATTTTGATTCCAGCTGGGTAAGCTCTGCATACGCAACCTGGTTTATGCGCGAGGCAAAGTTCTTGAATAACGCCCGTATGATGATGGGTACTAGCTGCGCTGTTTCTGGTTCCGGCTGGATGGTTTCTTCTCGCATTATTAAAGGTATGCATGGATGGGATTTCCATACCCTCACCGAGGATATTCAATTCTCCACCTTCTGCAGCGCTCACAATATTCAAATTGGCTATGCACCTGCAGAATTCTTTGATGAGCAGCCTTTGACCTTCAAGGCATCGTGGACACAGCGTATGCGTTGGACAAAAGGCTTTTACCAGGTGTTCTTCTCGTATGGTTTTGATCTTATTAAGGGTATTTTTAAGGGTCAGTTTGCTTCATACGATATGCTCATGACCATTGCGCCAGGCATGATTTTGACACTGCTTTCAGCCTTTATTAATGGTACTTACATGCTAGTTGGCTATTTGAGCCACGGCTTCGTTGCTACTGACGCAGAGATTGCTATGAGTGTGGGATCTTTGGTCATGACGGTCTTCTCGATGTATGTGGTCTTCTTTATTCTGGCGCTTATTACCACCATCTCGGAGTACAAGCATTTCCATGTAAAGAAGAAATGGCGTATTTTTACCAATCTCTTCACGTTCCCTATTTTTATGATGACGTATATCCCAATTACCGTTGCAGCTTTGTTTAAAAAGGTTGAGTGGGTTCCTACAAAACATGACATTGCTGTTAACTTTGAGGATGTTATTGCTTCAAGTGGGAGTTCAAATTAAATAATTAACTCCACTGGTGGTACAATGCCAAAACACGTTGAGCATGACCGGTAGGTCAGGAGGGAGCCAAAGACAATGGCAAAGTTCTTCGAAGGCGAATCACACACATTTTCTGAGTACCTTTTGGTTCCTGGCTATTCATCAGCTGAGAATATCCCTGCAAATGTTTCTTTGAAGACTCCTCTTGTTAAGTTTAAACGTGGCGAGAAAAGCGCAATTGAGCTCAACATTCCTATGGTATCTGCAGTAATGCAGTCAGTTTCTGGTCCTCGTTTGGCAATTGCCTTGGCCCAGCAGGGCGGCATTGCCTTTATTTATGGCTCTCAGTCCGCTGAGGATGAGGCTCAGATGGTTCGCGAGGTTAAGAGCTACAAGGCAGGCTTTGTTGTCTCCGATTCAACTCTTACTCCAGAAATGACCCTTGGTGAGGTGCTCGACCTTAAAGAGAAGACTGGTCACTCCACCATGCCTGTCACCGATGACGGCACTTCTCGCGGTAAGCTTGTAGGTATTGTTACCTCTCGTGATTATCGTCCTTCTCGCGATGATCGTTCTAAGCTTGTTTCTGAGTTTATGACCCCAGCTGATAAGCTTATTACTGCACCAGAGGATACTTCTCTCAAAGAGGCAAATGACATTATCTGGGACAACAAGCTTAACGCCCTTCCTATTGTTGATAAGAATGGTCATCTGGTTAGCCTTGTATTCCGTAAGGATTATGATTCCCACAAGTCTGCTCCAGATGAGCTTCTTGATGATTCTAAGCGTTATATGGTTGGCGCTGGTATCAATACTCGTGACTATGAGACTCGTGTTCCTCTGCTTGTTGAGGCAGGTGCTGATGTTTTGTGCATCGACTCTTCTGAGGGTTACTCCGAGTGGCAGAAGCGCACCCTTGAGTGGGTTCGTGCAACTTACGGTGATTCCGTCAAGATTGGCGCTGGCAACGTTGTAGATGCAGAGGGCTTCCGCTTCTTGGCAGAGGCTGGCGCTGATTTTATCAAGATTGGTATCGGCGGCGGTTCTATCTGCATTACTCGTGAGCAGAAGGGTATTGGCCGCGGTCAAGCTACCTCTGTTATTGATGTTGCTCGCGCTCGCGATGAGTACTTTGAGGAGACCGGCGTCTATATTCCAATCTGCTCTGACGGTGGAATTGTATACGATTATCACATGACTCTTGCGCTTGCTATGGGCTCTGACTTTATGATGCTTGGTCGTTACTTTGCTCGTTTTGATGAGAGTCCATCAGACCGCGTGATTGTCAACGGCTCCTACATGAAAGAGTACTGGGGCGAAGGCTCTGCTCGTGCTCGCAACTGGCAGCGCTATGATCTTGGTGGCAACAAGCGCGGTCTTTCCTTTGTCGAGGGCGTTGACTCGTATGTTCCATACGCAGGCCCTCTGAAGGACGGCGTTGAGGCTTCACTTCTGAAGGTCAAGTCCACCATGTGCAACTGTGGCGCTCTTGATATTCCAGAGCTTCGCGATAAGGCAAAGATTACGCTTGTCTCTTCAACTTCTATTGTTGAGGGTGGCGCACACGACGTCTTGCTGAAAGACTCAAACCAGCAGGTCAGCTACAATTTCCGTTCGTAGCTTACAGGATTTATGGACTACTGGCGTCACCAAGTATTTTGCTTGGTGACGCATCGCTATAAGAAAGGGGAACTCGTGGAAAACGAGGAAGTACAGAACGTAACCGATACAGGTGATTTTCCTGCCTATGATGCTGAGGCCATTGAAACTAAGTGGCAGCGCGTCTGGGAAGAGCAGAATCTTTACAAGACAGAAGAGGACAGCTCAAGGCCTAAAAAATACGTTCTAGAGATGTTCCCTTATCCTTCGGGCGATCTTCACATGGGTCATGCTCGTAACTACACCATTGGCGATGCTATGGCTCGTCAGGCCCGCATGCGTGGCTTTGATGTCTTGCATCCTATGGGCTTTGACGCTTTTGGTCTTCCTGCAGAAAACGCTGCTATTAAGCACAATACTCAGCCTTCTGTGTGGACACATAAAAATATTGATCAGGCTGTAAAAACCATGTTCCGCATGGGCTTTGCTTACGACAAAGACCGCATGTTTAACACCTGTGACTCTGAGTACTACAAGTGGGGTCAGTGGATTTTCCTCAAGATGCTTGAGAAGGGCCTGGTATATCGCGCAACAAGTCCTGTTAACTGGTGTCCTAACGACAAAACTGTTCTTGCAAACGAGCAGGTAGTTAACGGCAAATGCTGGCGTTGTGGCGCAGTTCCAGAGAAGCGCGAGCTCTCCCAGTGGTACCTGCGCATCACTGACTACGCTCAGGAGCTCCTCGATGATCTTGATCAGCTTGAGGGATGGCCAGAGCGTGTTCGCGCTATGCAGGCAAACTGGATTGGCCGCTCTGAGGGCGCAGAGATTGACTTTACCTTGGCAGATGCTGATGGTGTCACACCAACTGATATCAAGATGACTGTCTTTACCACTCGTGCAGATACCATCTATGGCTGCACCTTCATGCTGCTTCCACCAGAGTCTAAGCTTGCTGCCGAGCTGGTAGGGGATTCAGAGTACAAGGCAGCTTTTGATACCCTCCATGAGGAGGCTGTAAAGGTCTCTTCCATTGATCGCCAGGGCACCGATCGCGAGAAACACGGTGTATTCACGGGCCGTTACGCAATTAACCCTGTTACCGGACAGACCGTACCAATTTGGGTTGCTGACTACGTCCTTCTCGACTATGGTACCGGCGCTGTTATGGGCGTTCCATCAGGCGATAAACGCGATTTTGACTTTGCAAAGAAGTATGACCTGCCTATTGTTCCTATCATCTGTGAAGAGGGAACTGATATCTATGAGGAGCTCAAGGGAGTTTCTGATTACAAGGTAACCTCTGTTGACTGGGACGGACCAATGGATACCGTGGGTATTCTCGTCCAGTCTGGTCCTTTTACCGGCCTCCGTGGTGGTAAACATTCCGAGGCAGAAGAGGCTGTTGTTACTTATCTGACTGAGCACAACGTTGGTCGCAGAACTGTCCAGTTCCGTCTTCGTGATTGGCTCATTTCCAGGCAGCGCTATTGGGGCAATCCAATTCCTATGATTCACTGTGATTGCTGCGGAGACGTTCCTGTTCCTTATGATCAGCTTCCTGTCATGCTTCCAGATAATCTTGATCTGGCAGCAGGAGACACGCTTGCTGAGTGCAAGGAGTTTGTAGAGACCACCTGTCCTCAGTGCGGAAAGCCTGCAAAGCGTATCACTGATACCATGGACACCTTCACTTGCTCTAGCTGGTACTATTTGCGCTACTGCGATCCACACAACACCGAGCTCCCATTCTCCAAAGAGTCCGTGGACCGCTGGATGCCAGTAGATAACTACATTGGTGGCATTGAGCACGCAATTCTGCACCTTCTGTATTCTCGCTTCTTTACTAAGGTCCTTCGTGACCTGGGCATGATTGACATCGACGAGCCATTTAAGAACTTGATGACTCAGGGCATGGTCAAGGATGAGCACGGCGACACCATGTCAAAGTCAAAGGGTAACGTGGTACCTCCAAGCTCTGTCATTGAGCCTTATGGTGCAGATACTATGCGCCTTGCCATTCTCTTTGTTGCTCCACCAGAGAAGGATTTTGACTGGGACGAGAAGGTCGTTGCAGGTGCAAACCGCTTTATCAAGCGTGCGTGGCGTGTGGTATGGGAGCTCTCTCGTACCGCTGATGCTTCTGCCGTACTCGACCACACCACCTTGGACCCTCAGTCACTTGAGCTCAACCGTGTTCTGAATGCCATGGGAATCCGCTGTACCACCGAGTTTGATAAGGGCCAGTTCAATACGGCAATTTCTGCCGTTATGGAGCTGGTTAACGCAGCAAGCGCCTATATCAACGAGGTTCCTGCAGAGTCTAGAGATGCAGCACTTTGCTACAAGGTTGCAAATGACGTTGTAGCTATGCTGGCACCAATCATTCCTCACTGGGCAGAGGAGCTCAGCCATGAGGCTCTGGGCAAAGACATTCCTGTCTATCATCAGCCTTGGCCAGAGTTTGATCCTGAACAGGCAAAGAGCAATACCGTAGAGATTGCTGTTCAGCTCAAGGGTAAGGTCCGCGCTCGTATTGAGGTTTCTGCCGATGCTTCTGAGGAAGAGCTCACTGCAGCCGCAACTGAGGCAATTGCCGATCAGCTTGAGGGCAAAGAGATTAGAAAAGTTATTGTTGTTAAGGGACGACTTGTGAATATCGTTGCCTAACAGCAAAAACACTTGACGAGAAGCCCTTTATCTCGTAAGATATCTCTAAACGTAGTTGTTATTAGTTGGAAGTGGGGTTGAGTTTTGACCCCGCTTCCTTTCTGTATGTAGATGAGGAGGTCAAATGCAAAACGAAGGTGCAACAAAGAAAATCTTGTCCGCACTAGAGCAGGCTGCACTCAATCACCACATTGATATTGTTGATGTTGAGATTGTTGGTTCTTCTAAGAATCCTGTGGTCAGAGTAAGAATTGACCATGATGATGAGAAGGCAGAGACCATTTCTCTAGATGAAGTTGCTCAAGAAACTTCATGGATCTCAGATACCATCGATGAGCTTGATCCTTTCCCAGCATCATTTACCTTGGAGGTTTCTTCTCCAGGAATGGCACGTCCACTTCGTCGTGCAAAAGACTTTGAGCGCTTTGCGGGAGAAGAGATTCAGCTTCAGACTACTGCTACAGAGGGACGCCGTAAATTTACTGGCAAGCTCTTGGGTATTGAGGGTACAACTATCTCAATTCAGACAGAAGATGAGGTCTGTACTGTTGATTTATCTGAGTTAAAGAAGTGCGTTATTAAACCAGTTTTTGATTTCTCGGCCTCAGCCAAGAAGTAGATAGAGAGGATTATTCATGGCATCTGAAATGATGGAAGCTTTGATGTTGCTTTGCCAGGAGAAGCACATCGATGAGTTGTATCTTCTGGACCGTTTGGAGCAGTCTCTGGCAAAAAGCTATGCTGACGTCCTCCATCTTGATTTTGGCGCTCGTGTCACCATTGATAGGGCAACTGGCCGTGTCTACGTCTATGAGCTTGTTCCTAAGGGTGAGCCAGACGAGGAGACTGGTGAGTACACAGAGTTTGATGAGGTAGACGTAACTCCTCCAGACACAAGCCGTATTGCTGCTCAGCACGCTAAGGCAGAGATTAAGACGCTTGTACGCAACGCTGCCCGTGCACAGATTTATGATGAGTTCCGCGGCCGTATTGGTGACATCATCACCGGTACTGTTCTTCAGTCCACTCCTGATTTCACCATCATTAAGATTCGTGAGGGTGTTGAGGCAGAACTTCCACACTTTGACCAGCGCCGTTTCCCTGATGAGCGCGATGAGCGTCCAGCAGGCGAGCGCTACCTTCACAACCAGCGCATCAAGGCAATTATCGTTGACGTCCGCGATCCTAATGCAACTCAGCCAGCAGTTCGTGGTGAGCGCCAGCGTCCACCAATTGTTGTTTCTCGTACTCATCCAGATCTTATCCGTCGCCTCTTTGAGCTTGAGGTCCCAGAGGTTTATGACGGTGTGGTAAGCATTCGCTCCATTGCTCGTGAGGCCGGCGTCCGTTCTAAGATTGCTGTTTCTTCCGTTGACGAGCGCCTTGATCCAGTTGGTGCTTGCGTTGGTCCTAAGGGCAGCCGTGTTCGTACCGTAGTTTCTGAGCTTCGTGGAGAGCGCGTTGACGTTGTGCCTTGGTTTGACGATGCTGCACGTTGCGTTGCATCCGCGCTTTCACCTGCACGCGTTTCTCGCGTTATTGTTGATGGCGCTACGGGACACGCAACCGTTATTGTTCCTGATGACCAGCTGTCTTTGGCTATTGGTAAAGAGGGTCAGAACGCTCGTCTTGCTGCTCGTCTGACTGGTCTTCACATTGACATCAAGAACGAGTCCCTTGCTGCAAGCATTCTGAACAACCTTCCTGAGGTTGTTGAAGAGACTGTTGATGAGGAAGAGATTGCTCATCGTTGCAAGTATGTGAGCCCTAACGGAACTCCTTGCCGCAATATGGCAAGACCTGGCTCTGATTTCTGCGGTATTCATGATGACATGGAGAATGCAGAGATTTCTTCCGATCCAGACTCACTGATCTAGGCAACTACCTGTAACTATCCCGTCAACCGGAAGGTTTTCATATATGGCAAAAATGCGTGTACATGACCTTGCCAAAGAATATGGTATGCAGAGCAAAGAATTGCTCGAGCATCTTGCGGACATGAAGATTCCTGCAAAGTCTGCTTCTTCTACGCTTGAAGACGCATATATTTCTATTGTTCGTAAGAAACTCCAGCCTATTATGGAGGCTCGTGCCGCTGAAATCGCAGCTCAGAAGGCTGCCGAGGAAGAGGCTGCTGCCAAAGAGGCAAAGGCTGCTGCAGAGGTAGCAGAGGCTGAGCGTCTTGCTGCAGAGGCAAGGCGTGAGGCTGAGCGTGCTGAAGAAGAGAAGAAGCGCGCAAAAGAAGAGGCTGCTCGTAAGAAAGAAGAGGAGCGCCGCCGCGCTGAGGAAGAGAAGAAGCGTCTTGAGGCCGAAGAGGCTGAGCGTAATCGCGTAAAGGACACTGCTCCTAAGGCCGCTCCTTCCTTCAATAACCTGCTTGATCAGATTGCTCAGCAGGAAGAGGTTTTGAAACAGCAGGCTGCAGAGTCCGCTGCTCAGAAGAAGGCCGAGAAGGGACCAAGAAATCACGCTCGCGCTAATGCAAGCGAGGCAAGTGGTGCTCCTTCTCGTCATAATTTCAAGAAGGAGCGCGATGATGCCTCCATGTCTGATGAGCGCCCAAATGGTAAGCGTAAGAAGAACCGTCGTGGCGGAGATGACGGAGAAGACCGTTATAGCCGTATGGCGCGTGAGGCTGAGGCTTATAACAGAAGCCGCGTTTTGGATGAGGCTCGTGTTGCTATTGAAGAGGCAAGCCGTGAGTCCACTGGCCGCCGTAAAAAGCGTAAAGAGCGTCGTCAGAAGCAGGCTGCAGAGGCTGCTATGGAGCAGCGTATTGAAGAAGCACTTGCAAATGACCAGGATATTTCCCAGCTTGATACCGTAAAGGTTCCTCAGGGCTCCACTGTCTCTGAGCTTGCAGAGCTCCTTGGCGTTTCTGCAAATGACATCATTAAGCGTCTGTTCCTGCTTGGCAACCCTCTGACACTTACCGAGACCATGTCTGATGAGCTTATTGAGATTGTTGCTGATGACCTTGGTCGCCAGATTAAGATTATGTCCAAGGAAGAGGAGAATTCCTTTACCTTCTACGATGATCCTAAGGACTTGAAGCCACGTCCTCCAGTAGTTACCGTCATGGGTCACGTTGACCACGGTAAGACATCACTACTGGACGCAATCCGTCACACTGGCGTTGCAGCTGGCGAGGCTGGCGGCATTACACAGGCAATCGGTGCTTCTCAGGTCACCATTAACGGCCGTGAGATTACCTTTATTGATACTCCAGGTCACGAGACCTTTACCGCTATGCGTGCTCGCGGTGCAAAGGTTACCGATATTGTTATTCTGATTGTTGCGGCAGACGACGGCGTTATGCCTCAGACCATTGAGTCTATTAACCACGCAAAGGCCGCTGGCGTTCCAATTGTTGTTGCTGTCAACAAGATTGATAAGCCAGGCGCAGATCCTACCCGCGTTCGTCAGGAGCTCACCGAGTACGGTGTTATTCCTGAGGAGTGGGGCGGACAGAACATGTTTGTTGACATCTCCGCTAAGCAGAATTTGGGCATCGACGATCTTCTCGAGACCATTCTTTTGCAGGCAGATGTCCTTGAGCTGAAGGCAAACCCAGACACCTTTGCTTCTGGTAACGTTCTTGAGGCTAAGCTTGACCGTGGTCGTGGCTCTGTTGCTACTGTTTTGGTTACCCGCGGTACGCTCCACATCGGTGATGCTCTTGTTGCTGGTATGGCCTTTGGTCGCGTCCGTGCAATGCTTGATCCAAAGGGCAATGCAGTCACTACCGCAGGTCCTTCTGACGCAGTTGAGATTCTTGGTCTGCAGACCGTTCCTGGCGCAGGCGATGAATTCCGCGTCTTCCAGGAGGAGCGCGACGCTCGAGAGCTTGCTGACCAGCGCGCTCTTAAGGCTCGTATTGAAGAGCAGAACCGTGTTAAGCACGTTACCCTTGAGAACCTCTTTGACACCATGGCTGACCGTGATGTCAAGGAACTCAACCTCATCATCAAGGCTGATGTTCAGGGCTCCATCGAGGCTCTCCAGGACTCCCTGGACAAGATGGACCAGTCCGAGGTTCGTATCAGCACCATTCACTCTGCTGTTGGTGGAATCACCGAGACCGACGTTGTTCTCGCTGATGCATCCAACGCAATCATCATTGGCTTTGGTGTCCGTCCAGATGCAAAAGCCAAGCTTGCTGCAGAGCGTGTAGGCGTTGAGATTAGAACCTATAGCGTCATCTACAAGGCAATCGAAGAGATTGACGCAGCTCGTATTGGTATGCTTAAGCCAACTGAGCAGGAAGTCCAGACCGGCGTTGCTGAGGTTCGCGATACCTTCAAGGTTCCTAAGGTTGGTATTGCTGCAGGTTGCATGATTTCTGAGGGCGAGATTTCTCGTGACGATAACATCCGCCTTATTCGTGACGGCTTTGTTGTCTACGACGGAAAGATTGCATCGCTCAGGCGCTTCAAAGACGACGTTAAGAGCGTTAAATCCGGCTATGAATGCGGTATTGGCCTTGAGAACTTCCAGGACATCAAGCCTGGCGACCAGCTTGAGGGCTATCGCATTGAGCAGGTGGCTCGTACCGAGTAAGAAGGGACAGCATGAAACAAAATCAGTTTTCTCGTCGTACTAATGAGATTGCTCGAGAAAAGCTCAGCTGGATCCTTTTGTTTGAAATTTCTGACCCTGATCTCCAGCTTGTGACCGTCACAAGCTGCGAGGTCTCGGTTGATAAGTCCTTTATGCGCGCGTATGTAAGCTGTGAACCTGATCGCTACGAGAAGGTCCTTGCAGCTCTCAAGCGCGCAAAGGGTAGGATTCGCTCGCTTTTGGGTCATGCACTGAACTGGCGCGTAACTCCTGAGCTTGATTTCAAAATTGATACCACTACCGATGAGGCTGAGCGTATTGCTCAAGCCCTTGAGGTTGTTCCACCAACTCTTGGTGTTGAGAAAGACGAGTTTGGATACCCTCTAGCTTCTGATGAAGAGAATTCTGACGAGGAGGCGTAAGTAAGTGACGTCACTGAATACAAAAGTCAGTCGTCCAGAGTTTGACGAGGTTATTGCCCTTATCGAGCAAGCCTCGTCAATCGTTGTTTGCGCACATACTTCTCCTGACGGAGATGCTATTGGCTCTGGATTAGCACTTTCTTCCATTATTCAGAGAAGATGGCCTAGCAAAACTGTCACTAATCTTTTGGCAGATACTGATGGGGAAGTACCACGTATTTACAAGTTTCTTGATGGCACCGAGAGCTTTGTGCCTGCAAATAAGTACGAGGGCACTCCAGACCTTTTTATCTGCGTAGACCTATCTACTGCAGGACGTTTGGCTGATGCAGAAGCGCTGATGGAGCGCTCTAAGACGGTAGCAGTGCTTGACCATCACCCCTATAACAACGTGTATTGGAATGCAGGGCTCGTGCGTCCTGATGCAGCGGCAACCGGTGTCATTATTACCGAGTTTGCCTGTCATTTGGGTACAGAGCTTATTCCATCAGAGGCGCAATGCCTTATGTGCGCCCTGGTAACTGATACTGGTCGTTTCCAGTACCAAAACGCTGACGGCGAGGCTTTTGAGGTAGCAAGTTTGCTGGTGGAAGCAGGTGCTTCTCCATCTCAGATTGCGCTTCATGTCTACCAGAGTGATCGCTTGGCCTATCTTCACCTTGCCGCAAAGGTTATGGGTCGCATCCGCACCTTTGGTGAGGGCCGTGTTGCCTACAGCTATGTAACTGCCGCGGATCTTTCTGCATCAGGTGTTCCTCTAGCAGAGATGGATGGTCTGGTAGACGTTGTGCGCTGTGTCGAGGGAACAGAAATTGCCCTCTTCCTCAAAGAGGTTGACTGCGGAAAGGTTCGTGGTAACCTACGCTCCAAGTCTCAGCTTGATATCTCTGGCGTTGCACGTCAAATGGGCGGCGGTGGCCACACTGCTGCTGCAGGCTTTACCGCTGAAGGCACCATTGACGACGTATTTACTCAGATAGTCCCTCTGCTCATTGATCTTCTCGCGCTTGACAAGGAGTCATAGGTGAAGCGAGGGGCAAGTGGAATTAACGCACTTATTGCAGTGGATAAGCCGCTCGGCTTAACCAGCCATGACGTGGTTTCTCGCGTTCGTCGTGCATTTGGCGAGAAACGCGTGGGACACGCAGGTACTTTGGATCCTAATGCAAGCGGCGTGCTGGTAGTGGGCATTGGCCTTGCCACAAAGCTGTTGGGCCTTCTGACGCTTGACCGCAAGGGGTATGTTGCCGACATTTCGTTTGGAGCTCGCACCTCAACTGATGATGCAGACGGTGAGGTAGTGGCCACGTCATCAGTACCTGCAGAGTTGCGCGAGGAAGCGTTTGCCCGCGCAGCGTGCGCAAAGTTGGTTGGCACCAAAGATCAGCTGCCACCAGCGGTATCCGCAATCTCTGTTGATGGCAAACGTGCCTATCAGCTTGTTCGTGAAGGCAAAATGCCAGAACTAACGGCACGTAGAGTCTCTATTTATGACGCTATGCTTTTGGCGGTGCATGCGCCTTCTGCTGAGGATGACTCACTGGTGTGGACGGTTGCTTTTGATGTTTCTAAAGGCACCTATATCAGAAGTATTGCTCGTGACCTTGGTCAGTCGCTTGGCACAGAGGCCCACATTAGTGGCCTAAGAAGGACATTCTCTGGACCTATTACACTTTGTAGCTGTGCTTCATTAGAAGAGCTTGAACAAAACCCAGCTCAGGTGCTTGAAGCCAAGCGCCTCAATCCAACTGAGGTTCTGGGATACCCTGTGCACAGGCTGACTGGAGCAGAATACAAATGTGTTGAGGTTGGAAAGCGTTTTGGTATTCCAGAAGATCTCTCTGAGGTTGCCAATAACTCGCTGGTCAGCCTTGTGTGGAATGATGCTCTTGTGGGAATTTGGACTAGGCAAGGTTCCTGCCTAGTCTGCCAGACTAACTTCCCTCAAGGTATTTTGTGTAAGTAAGGACGTACGTGAACAAGGTAGAACGCATAAGAGAATCTGTTTTGTATGGAAGTCATTTGCCAGCTCCGCTTGAGCTTGGCGACGCCGACTTCTATACACTGCGTTCTGACTGCTACAGGCAGCCTTGCGTGTGCGTACTTGGTGTCTTTGACGGTCTCCATGAGGGCCACCAGGGGCTTCTCGCCAGCGCAAAGAAAGACGCTGCAGCTCGTAATGTGCCACTTGTTGCCGTGACATTTCTTCCCGATCCTGTTGAGGTACTGTTTGATGGCTCTCCTCGACGTTTGCTCTCGGGAGAAGATAGGCTTCGTGCACTTGCCGCGTGGGGAGTGGATGGCATTCTGGTGCATCACTTTACCCGCGAGTTTGCAGCGTTGAGTGCTACGCAATACGTTGAGGGTAAGCTGCTTCCAAGTCTCTCGGCTGTGTCCGTTCATGTGGGTTCTGATTTTGGTCTGGGAGCTCAAGGTGCTGAAGGAAGCGCCTTGCTTGCCTCGCTTGGACGCAAACACGGCTTTGAAGTTCATGCTCACGAGCTCTTTTGTTCGGGTGGACAGAAAATCTCTGCTACTCGTATTAGAGGTTTGCTTGAGCAGGGTAAAGTTGAGGAGGCAGCAAGCCTGCTCGGCCGCTGGCACTTTTTAAGCGGTGTGGTTAAACATGGTCGTGGCCAAGGCACCGGCTTTGGTTTTCCTACGGCAAATGTTGCGCTTGACCTGCGAGACTGTATCCCTCAAGACGGCGTGTATGCCTGCTATGTGGTCCATGGCGCAACAGCTTGGCCCGCTGCGGTTAATGTGGGAAAAGCTCCTTCATTTGAGTCTCAAACAGGGCCTTTGCTTGAGGCTAATCTTCTAGGCTTTAGCGGTAACTTATATGATTCAGAGGTTCAGACGGTGTTTGTGAAGAGACTGAGGGAATCTAAAAAATTCGATTCGCTGGAAGACCTCAAGCAAGCCGTTCGTGGAAATATAGATTGGGTAGCCCAGAATCTGGGTACGACTTCATATAACTTAGAAAGCGGGGAGGTGGAAGATGATAACTGACGAAGATAAAGAGCGTGTAAGACAAGCAACAGACTTTGTCACGCTTGTTTCAGAGACAGTTGAGCTTAAACCCCGAGGTCAGGACTATTGGGGATGCTGTCCCTTCCACCAAGAAAAAAGCCCCTCATTTAAGATAAACCCCTCCACGGGTCTTTGGCACTGCTTTGGCGCTTGCTCCGAAGGCGGAGACGTCTTCAGTTATGTCATGAAGCGAGAAAACCTGGATTTTCCTGATGCCATTAGATACCTTGCTGATAAAGCAGGCATTACGCTTTCAGAAGAGGCTCATGTTTCTAAAGGTCCTCGCAAGAATCGCCTGATTGAGTGTCTTACAGAAGCCGAGAATTACTTCCACTCCATGCTTATGCGTGGAAGGGGAGAAGGTCCTGAGGCGGCGCGTGCATATCTCTCTGGTCGTGGGTTTGGAGCAGCTGTCTGTAAGCGCTGGAAGCTGGGATATGCGCCTGGTAGAGGCGCGCTTGTGGCGCACTTGCGCAAATGCGGCTATACCACGCAAGAGATGATTGCTGCCAACCTTGCTGTTGAGCGCAATGGTCGGATTAGCGACTGGTTCTATGACCGCGTGATGTTCCCAATTCATGATGAACAGGGAAGAACCATTGCTTTTGGTGGTCGAATAACTAAAAAGGTAGAAAACGCCCCCAAGTATCTAAACACCAGGGACACTTCCGTCTTTAATAAAGGTAAGCACCTCTTTGCCTACGACGTGGCAAAAGAGGCTATTGCAGCTCAGTCTGAGGCCATTATTTGCGAGGGTTACACTGACGTTATTGCCATGCACGAGGCCGGCTTTACTAATACTGTGGCAGCTCTTGGTACCGCTTTTACGTCTGAACACGTCAAACTTATTGATCGCCAGCGTGCGCGCAAAATTATTTGCATGTTTGATGGCGATGCCGCAGGTCAACACGCTGCCGCACGTGCTATTAAATTTATCGATAAAACAACCGCTGCGTTTCTTTGCGTTGTTTTGCCCAATAATCAGGACCCCATGGAGTTTCTCGCCGAGTCTGGTGCAGACAAACTGCGTCCTATCTTAGACTCTGCTCGTCCACTCATGGACTTTGTCTTTGACGCCACAACCGCACAGTTTGACTTATCCGTGCCGGGCGGTCGAGTCAAGGCGCTTGAAGCTTTAGCATCCTTATTGGCCCCACTCAAGACATCAGTACTTCTGAGTGAGTATGCACTTCGTGTGTCTGACCTGCTTCATATTGACGTTGAGGAAGCAAAGCGCGCAATTAAAGCTGCGCCTATTCAAGACGATACGTTGGATTCTCGCACTTCAAATGCGGCGCGCAAAGCGCCTCAGAAGAGTGCATTCAACTCCTCGCACAACTCAACTTCCAAGGCTCCAACGTATGCTGACAGTCCTTCATACGATGATGTTCCACCGTATGACGAGGTGCCACCATATGACGATCCATCGTCATATGGCGTTCCTGCTGATGCTTATACATCCCACGGTTCGCAGGGACTTTCCGCAGAAGATCGTAGACAGGTTAACTCAGAACTTGAACTCTTAAGCGCTATGGCAACAAATCTGTCCTTGGTGCGAGAGTATCAAGATCGTATCG
>CAKARF010000008.1 GCA_916720465.1 uncultured Atopobium sp.
CATACAGGTAGTCCAGGCCCATCGATTTGAAGAGGTTATTCTCGGCAGCTCCGTTGGCGCGGCGCAGCTCAGCGAACTGGTCGTACATGCCGCCGTGGTTCTCGGCGATGGACATCTGGTTGTCGTTGAAGACGATGATAAAGTTGCTGTTCAGCTCACCGGCAACGTTCAGGCCCTCAAGCGCCTCGCCGCCGGACATGGAGCCGTCGCCGATAACGGCGATGATGTTCTCCTTGCCGCCCATGATGTCGCGAGCCTTTGCCAGACCAAGCGCCAAGCTGATAGACGTGGAAGTGTGGCCGATTTTGAAGAGGTCATGCGGGGTCTCGACGGGATCAGTGTAAGGAGACACCGAGTCGTAAAGCGCAGAATCCATGTATGCCTGCTTGCGGCCGGTGAGCATCTTGTGCGGATATGTCTGGTGCGAGACGTCGTAAACGATATGGTCAACGGGCGAGTTGAACACAGTGTGGAGCGCGATAGTTGCCTCGACAATGCCAAAATTTGGACCAAAGTGGCCGCCATGCTTTGACTCCATGACCAGCAAGTTGTCGCGAATCTCCTGCGCAAGTACTGCACGAGCCTCCGCGTCCAGCTTCTTTACGTCTTCTGGTCCATTGATATTCTCTAGGTACATGTGCGACCTTTCTTTAAACGGTGCTGAAATGAGCAGATTGCCTGCTTGCCGTGCGACGTGCGGGGTGCGTAGGGTGTGCGGGGTACGGGCGCACGGGACGCGGGGCGCTCGAGGTGCGCGGGGCGCGGGACGTGGGGCGCGGGGCGCTCGGGGTGCGCGGCTGCGGCCAACGTGCAGGTCAAACGTGCCGGTCAAGCACGAGGCAATCTAAACATAGCTTTGATGTGCGAAGTTATGTTTTTGGTTTACCCAGAACACGTCCGAGAATTTCTCGTAATTTGGTTTTAGCAGCATTACTTAGTTGATTGCACTGTTTTGTTGATGGCTGAACACACCTATGACAGATAATCTGTCAAAAAGACGTATACATGACGCCGAAAATAGCTAAAACGTGCAGATTATCTTCATTTGATGTGTAATATGGCCGTAATTGAGCAGAATATCTGACATAGGTGTGTTCCTTAGGTGCGGAATTTACCTATAGTTAAATTCTTTATATATTCATATTCATTATTCAGCATATTACATAAAGTTTATGCATAGAAATGTATATCGGTTAGTGAGACCACCTAGCCGTCAGGCAAGATACTCTAGTTTCCTGATTATTTTGACTAAAAGCTATACGATTCCCCAGCAAGACCTGCCAAAACCGCACTATTTTGCGCTATTTCGTATGCCCAGACTGAAAAGCCGCCACCAACACGCTGCAGAAACGCAAAAAGAGCCCTCGCATCTGGAAGATGCGAGGGCTCGTGCTTGCAACTCGTTATCTACTTGCAGCGTAGCGCTCGCCGGCAGCGCGACGCTCGGCGTACTCGGCAGCAAGACGAGCCTGGATGTCGTGTGGCACCTGCTCGTATCCTGCCAGCTCAACGGTGTACTCACCCGTTCCACGCGAGAGAGACCTCAGCCTTGTAGCGTAATCGGTTACCTCAGCGTATGGAATCGTCGCTTTAATGGTGGTCTCACCAGCGGAAACA
This sequence comes from uncultured Atopobium sp., assembly GCA_916720465.1. Classification (GTDB taxonomy): domain Bacteria; phylum Actinomycetota; class Coriobacteriia; order Coriobacteriales; family Atopobiaceae; genus Lancefieldella. The sequence continues at coordinate 1,618 of CAKARF010000008.1, forward strand.
CCGGTGCCGGAAGACATTCCCTCAACGCGACCGCGGGAAGCGGAGACGTCGCCCATGACGGAACCTGCGTAACTGTCTGGAACGGTGATCTCCAAGTGAGCCATAGGCTCCAAGAGAACTGGTTCTGCCTGGTCAACAGCCTTCTGGAAACCAATACGAGCAGCAGTCTTGAAAGCCATCTCGTTGGAGTCAACGGGGTGGTAAGAGCCCTCGTAAACAGCAACTTTGACGTCAATCATAGGATATCCAGCCAAAACGCCTTCGCGCATGGTCTCCTGAACGCCCTTGTCAATAGCGGGGATGAAGCCGCGTGGAATGTGGCCGCCCACAATCTCGTCCACAAACTCGTAACCTGCGTCTGGGTTTGGCTCGATGCGCAGCCAGCAGTCGCCGTACTGGCCAGAGCCGCCGGTCTGCTTCTTGTGCCTGCCCTGAGCACTTGCAACTCGACGGATCGTCTCGCGATATGGAATGCGAAGCGCAACTTTATGTGCGGAAACGCCGGCTCGCTGCTCAAGACGCTCGAGAAGAACGGCTACTTGTGCCTCGCCGATTGCAGAAACAATGGTCTGGCCGGTGTCCTCGTCACGCTCAACCTTAAGAGTTGGATCGGCATCGGCGGCCTTCTCCAGGAACGCGAAGAGCTTGCCCTCGGTACCGCGCTCATCAGGCTCAATAGCCGTGCGATACAGGGAGTTGGGGAACCTAAACGCGGCAGCCTCAACCTTACCGGTAACGGAGAGCGTGTCGCCTGTCATGGCCTCGAGCTTTGGAACTACTACGATGTCGCCGGCTGCGGCAGTGCTCACGTCAGCCGTTTCTTTGCCGCACATGCGATACAGGTGAGAAAGGCGCTCAGGCTTGCGGGTGCGAGCGTTGATAAGCTCAATACCTGCAGAAACAGTACCTGCAAGCACCTTCACAAAGGTAAGCTTGCCGTTCTGTGGATCCTGCAGCGACTTGAAAGCAAACGCAACAGGACGCTCGTCATCAGGTGAAATATCAAGCTGCTCGCCATTGACCAGCGGAATGCGACCAAAATCAGACATAGTTGGGAACCAGCCGTCAACAGCATCAAGCAGGGAGATAACGCCCTCTTCGCGGACGCAAGAACCCGAGAAAACAGGAACAAAAATACGCTCCATAAGGGCCTTACCCAGCAGGCCCTCAAGCTCTTCCTGCGTAATCTCCCCGCCCTCAAGGTAGCGCATCATCAGCTCATCGTCTGCCTCAACAACCAGCTCGGTCAAGGCAGCGCGAGCAGCCTCTGCCTCTGCTTGGAACTCAGCAGGAATATCGGCGACCTCAGGCTTGCCATCTACCAGCTTGCGCGCCTTCTGATGGACAACGTCAATGATGCCGGAGAACGCCTCGCCAGAACCCATCGGAATAGTCACTGCACCAAGCGAGGAGCCAAAACGGTCCTGGAGCATAGCCATTGCAGTCTCGTAGTCTGCATCAGGGCGATCCAGGCGGTTGATAAACAGTGCGCGGCAGAGAGAAAGATCTTCGGCGGCAAACCAAAGCCTGGTGGTGATAGTGCCAGGTCCACTAGCTGCATCAACGACAAACAGCGCCGTCTCAACAGCGCTCATTGCCGCATAGGCGTCGCCTACAAAGTCAGGATAGCACGGTGCGTCAAGTACGTTAATGCGTGTATTTTCCCAGGTAATTGGTGCAATTGTGGTAGAGATAGAGAATCCGCGCTCTGACTCTTGTGAATCGTAATCAAGCGTGGGCTTTGTGCCTGCGTGGCCGCCTAAACGAGTGGTTGCACCCGTCAGATGCAGCATTGCCTCGGCAAGCATGGTTTTGCCCACGCCACCTTGGCCCACCAGGACCACATTCTTTACCTTAGAAACATTTTTTTCGGCCATGATGCCTCCTCTGACTGCGGCAAGCAGCCGAGAAGGTCAGCCGATAGTACGCGCCCGAGTCTAGCGCGATATGCCTCGGCCCTTCCTGCTACTTACCGAACAAGAAAACCTCTAGCCACCCTACCGTACCGCAAAGCACAAAAAGAGACACCCACCATTCGATAAACGACATGTGGTGGGTGTCTCAAAGTTTCTTCTCGTCAGAAGAATTTGTGCTGTTGCCGCAGGTAGGAGCCGTGAAATTCCGTAAGGGCGCCACCGCGCATCACAAAAGTTAGATTCTGACTCCTCGGTGAACGGTGTTGTTAAAGATCAGGTAGCCGATAATCGCGTTCACCAGTGACAGCGTGACAAAGATGATGTTTGGAAGCGTCTCATTAATCACGCCTGCTGACGAGCTAAATGAGTCGATAACTGGAGCGATCATCATCATAAACGTACCGCCGATAACAAACATGGAGCCCAGCGTACCCACAAGAGAAGAAACGGTGACCGAAAGGCTTCTCTTGGTGATATCGACAACGGAAGTCCAGTCAAAGTTTGGACGGCGAATATCAATGGCCAGGCCAACGTTAGACACCAGGAACACAATGCAGAGCGGCAGAATGACGTTTCTCAAGGCTGTTTCAATGGTGATGTGACCAGGAATCAGGAAGAAAATCTGGGTCACAACACTAAAGATGAGCACGTAAAGCATGTTCACGGCAATCTTTGCGCCAAAAATCTGCTTTGAAGATACAGGCATAGTTGCCATCAGCCAATTTGAGCGGCCTTCCAGCGAATATGAAATGGCAGCAGAGTTGGCAGCGCAGAACATCGAGGTGCCAAACCAGGTGGTTACCATGCCAAAGATGGTTCTTGCCAAAGGGAGATAGCGCGGGACCTCGGACGCAGGAACAAAGTAGGCCACGATAGACGACGTGCTAAAGAACATAGAAATAAAGGCGAGAATAACCATCAACAAGCAGCCAAAGAGCATGTTTATAAAGACTGCTGGGTAACCCGTGATGGTCAGAATCTCTTTTCTGATCAGGGCAACAAATGGCGTCGCAGACTTGGTGGAAATCTGTTTGGTGGTGAACTTCTTCTGGACCTTGTCCTCACTTACCAGCGCATTAATGCGGTCGTTGAAGCGAGAAATGATTGCCACGATTGCCGCAGGAGCTCCAACGGAGACCAGAGCAAACAGCAAGAAGCTAACAAGGGAGCCAGAATTAAAGAAATCCGCAATCCACAGTGATGGAAGATAAACTACGCCAACTGAACTTGCAACGGTAAAGACAGTGTCACGGAAGTTATCCACCACACCTGGGACAAACTTGTCCGCGTTGAAAGATACCGTAAAGATAAAGAACAGATACGCGACCATAAAGAAGAGGCCAAAAACGCCACCGATGACCATTCCCAAGTTCTTAAAGTGCAGCTTTGCAGCAAGGGCTGCAACCGCAAAAGCCAAGAGAATTGCAGCAGAAACCGCAAGGTTAGGTCCAAGAAGAAGCGCGAACAAAGCGCCAATCAAGCGAGGGAGTGTGCCCGCTTCAAAGGTGAAATAGGCCAAAAAGACTGGCAGCATAATGACGATAGACCAAATGCCCTCCGCAGCATACAGAGCTGCTACGCGAGAATAAATAATGGTGCTCTTTTTGATTGGAAGCGACATGATAAAGTCGTAATCCTTGTACGCAAAAAGCACGCCATTGGCCTTTACAAACGTCAAAATAACACCAGGTAGAGCGCCGACAAGAATTCCTGCTAAAGGAAGCAATCTTGTGAAACCGGCAATGGCTAGAGTTGTAGCAATGCCGTAAATGTAAACCATCATGAAGATAGCGCCAACAACTGCAAAAACACCACCGACAATAGGCAGGGCATTTGCGCCAACCTTTTTCTCAAAATTCTTTCGAGCTCCCACAACCTGCGTAGTCCAAATCATGGTGATCTGAACCTTAAGCAACATCCAGAACACTTTGAGGTCAGAAGGCAGTTTGAGCTCGGAACGGTCGAGAACAGGAACTTGACCAGCGCTTACTTGAGCTGGAATAAAGACATCTCCTGAAAGTTGCAGGTTCTGCTCAGGCACATCGGGGCGCTGAGGAACCTGTGGAACATTGTTTGCCATGACTAGTTCTCCTTAGGGAAGGAGGGAGGAACTGGAGCGCCTGGAGGTACTGGTGCGCCGGGTACAGTTGGAGCCGCAGGTGCCGCAGGGGCTGCTGGAGCTGCAGGCGCGGCTGGTGCTGCGGGCGCGACGGGTGCTGCTGGGGCTGCTGGTGCTGCAGGTACAGCGGGGGCCGCAGGTGCTGCTGGAGCCGCTGGAGCAGCGGGGGCTGCAGGTGCTGCAGGTGCTGCAGGCGCGGCGGCTACAGGCGCGCCAGGAATGACTGACTGGACAGGCGCGCCCTCATTGGTAGTAATCATATCCTGAGCAATATCGGAAGAAACGCCAGGAGCGCCGGCCTCAAGGCCAAGGAAGACTTCCTCAAGAGAAGCGTTGCCGCGAATCTCGTCCGTTTTACCTGCGGCAAGAAGCTTGCCCTGACGAATAATGGCAATTTTATTGCAGAGTTTCTCGACAACCTCAAGAACATGTGACGAGAAGAACACGGCAGATCCGCGGTCGGCAAGCTCGTGCAGCATCTTCTTGAGCTCGAAGCTTGCTGCTGGGTCCAGACCAACAAATGGCTCGTCCAAAATGATGAGCTTTGGCTCGTGGAGCAGGGCGGAAATCAGAACCAGCTTCTGCTTCATACCGTGAGAGTAGCTGCCAATAGCATTTGCCAGGGAATCAGTGATGCCCAAGCGGTTGGCCAACGTAGTAATGCGTTCGACGCGGTTCTCCGCAGGAACGCCAAAGATGTCACTGACGTAATTGAGGTACTTAATGCCGCTCATGAACTCGTAAATGTCTGGGTTATCTGGGACGTAAGCGATGACCTGCTTTGAGCCAACGGGGTCAACCAGCACGTTCTTGGAGTCCACAAAAATGACGCCGCCCTCAAATGGCTGAGCACCAACGATGGACTTGATAAGCGTGGTCTTACCTGCGCCGTTGTGGCCGATAAAACCGTAGATATCGCCAGGCATAACGTCGAGCGAAAGATCAGAAACAGCTACCTTGGAGCCATACTTCTTGGTAAAGTGCTGGACGCTCAACACGGGAACAACCTCGCCAGGAGCGGCAGGAGTTGCGGCTGGTGCTGGGGCCGGTGCGGGAGAAGCCGCAGGCACAGGCGCAGCGGCAGCTGCAGGTGCGGCTGGTGCAGCTGACGCGACGGGTGCTGCTGGTGCAGCGGGAGCCGCAGGAGCAGCAGGAGCTGCGGGCGCGGCAGGAGGTACGGGAGCGTTAGGAACAGGTGGCTGTGGGATGTTGTCGGCCATGTTAGTTTCCTTCTTCCAATTTGTCTATCTTGTTCACACGAGTGTCTTGAACTTTTGGAGAGCGCTTTGCCCTTCTCAGAGCATCGCGTAAAATCCATTCTACCTGAGCGTTAGTTGAACGCATGTCATCTTGCGCCCAGCGTTCAACCGCCTCCCAGACTTCTGGAGCTACACGAAGTGGATATTGTTTGCGAGGTGCCATGGGTTTCTCGCCATGCTTTACTGCTGCAAGGAACCGGTGTTAAGCACAGGCTGAGCCTCGGACTCGCCGCAGAGAACAACCATAAGGTTGGAGGCCATGACAGCCTTGCGGTCCTCGTCGAACTCAACAACGCCATTCTCGGAAAGCTGAGTGAGAGCCATGTCAACCATGGAAACGGCGCCCTCGACGATCTTTTTACGTGCAGCGATGATTGCCTCCGCCTGCTGGCGACGGAGCATTGCCTGCGCAATCTCAGGAGCGTAAGAGAGGTGCGTGAGGCGAGCGTCGTCAACGGTGATACCAGCGACGGAAAGGTTGCGGCTCAGCTCGGACTGAAGTGCCTCGGAGACTTCCTCGATGTTGGAGCGCAAGGTAATTGCGGTGTTGGACTCGGACTCATCCTCCATGTGGTCATAGCTGTAGATGCTCGCGACGTGCCTAAGCGCGGTCTCTGCCTGCATAGTAACGTAGCTGTCGTAGTCGTCGACGTCAAAGAGGGCCTTCGCGGTATCGCTGACGCGCCAAACAACAACCTCTGCAATCTCGATTGGGTTGCCCATGCGGTCGTTGACCTTGAGGACGTCGCCATTCAGCGTACGTGCACGAGTGGAAATGATGGAGGTGTGCATACTGACTGTTGGGGTGCCATAGCCCGTTGCAAGAGAGGAAAGGTTGCCCACATTTGTAGACAGGGTCTTTGCGTAGTAAGGATTTGCCCAGCGAAGGCCCTCGTCCTTAACGGTGCCGATGTACTTGCCAAACAGCACGCACACCTTTGCCTGACCAGGCTGAAGGCTGAACAGGCCACTTGAAACAAACATTCCCGCAAAGAAGAATACCAGCGCGCCAATGATGCTAGGGAACGACGGATCCAGGCGAGGATTTCTATCTGCCGCCATAGCGCTGAGAACAAAATTCAGCATAAACAGGGCTGCGACTGCAAAAAGAGCAATAGCAATCAGCAGGAACAGCCAACCACTCTTGGATTTAATGATTTTCTCGGTGCTCATAGTATCTCCTTTGTGACAATGAGCCTTCTGTTGGCATCATTGTGATATCACATTGATTGCAAGTCAATAGAAATTTTTATTTAAATATTGTTCAAAAATTGCAGGTAAAGCGGTGGTTTTGTTGCATGTGTTGCGCGTTCAGGAGCATGTCTGGTCGCACGCTCGAGCGCGCGCCTGACCGTGCGCTTGACCGCGTGTGATGCGCAAGGCGAGAAGTTCTTCTCTTCGAAAATTGCATCTGAATCGCAAGGCTTACATCAAGCGCGCCTGATTTCTGCAAAGATTCTGTAACTTTTGCCTGATAACACCAAAGAATCTGTGGATTTGCCTGATTTCTGCAAAGAATCTGTATCCAAAACACAGATTCTTTGCACTTTTCAGGCGAGCCTTTCGTGACGTGACTTTTGAATCCGAGGTTAGTTTCACGAGCACTCTCATGGAGCCTGATTTTCTCGCCATGTCTGAACGATTTGCCGGAAAAGTACACCTTGTCTGTGTGATTTGCCGGTTTTTCTCATCATGTCTGAGTAAATTTACTCAGACATGATGAGCTTTCCAGGCTCGCAATCAAAGCCAATCAAAAAATGGAGAGAGGTAGCTTGGTCGAGCAAAAAACACACCTCGGGAGAAACCCCAAGGTGTGTTCGGTGTGCACTATTGCCTGGTCGCAGCACGCAGCCTCGCGTCACGCTAGTCAATACGAGCGTCTACCTCAAGCCAGCCGAGCTGCTCGATGTTGCCCTTGACGTGCTCGCAAGACTTGCGCCATGCCTCAATCTCGGAGTCGGAGAGCTCGGGTACAAAGACCTTCTCGACACCATTGGCGCCGATAACCGCAGGAAGTGAAGAGTAGAAGCCAGAAACGCCATACACGTCGTTGAGCAGCGTAGAGACTGGCGTGATCAGCTTGGTGTCGTGGACAATAGCCTTGATGACCTCGACAGCGCCGTTTGCAATGGAATACTCGGTGCACTGCTTGCCGCTGTAGGTAACGTATCCACCCATACGAGCAGCCTGCTCAAGCTCTGGAAGATCAAAGGTCTTGCCCGTCTGAGCTGCAACTTCATCGAGAGTGAGGCAAGCAATAGCCACGTGTGACCAGCAAGCAAACATGCCGTTACCGTGCTCGCCGAGCATCCAAGCGTTGATGCAAGATGCTGGATAACCTGTAGCGCCGGAAAGCGCATGGCGGAGTCGGGCGGAATCCAGCGTGGTGCCAGAGCCGATGACCTTATTTGGATCAGCGCCAGTCAGATACTGGAGCTCGGTGGTAACAACGTCGCAGGGGTTTGCGATGTTGACCCAAACGCCATCGAAGCCAGCGTCTGCAATGCGCTTAGCGAACTTCTTGGCCTCGTCAGTAGTGACGAAGAGCTCGCCATCACGACTACCTGCTGCAGCCTCAATGTGGCCAGCAGCATTAACAATAATATCGCAGCCGGCAAGTTCCTCGTAACGGTCATCTACTTCATAGACACGAGCGGGATGTGGATAAAAAGGCATTGCATCAAGTAGGTCATTTACCTGTGCTTTACACAGAACTTCGTTTGTATCACTAATAAAGAGCTCGGTAACAAGTCCCTGGTAAAGCAGGGCATTTGCAACGTGAGCGCCGACGTGATTAGCACCAATGATGCCAATCTTGCTGATAAGAGCCATAATCCACCCCTTTATCTCGTCCAAAATTACTGTGTCTGATAGCCTAGCGGTTTTTTGCATAAACAGGTAACGATACAGAAAGACGAAACAGATTAGATACAACAGTCCACTCAACGTGTCATTAAAACCTGTAAACGGTATAGTAGTAATCCAAGATTCGGAGAGGAACTATGGGATACAAAACACCAACATGCTCTATTGCACGTAGCTGCGGAGGCTGTGAATGGCTTTCGGTCCCCTATCCTATCCAACTTAAGCGCAAGCAGGCGCAGGTAGAAGAACTTCTCGCCCCGCTGGCAAGCATCAATAACGTAACTATCGAGCCCATCCGCGGAATGGACGAGCCTCTAGCGTATCGTCATAAGGCAGCGACGCCATTTGCTCCGGGCAAAGGTCGTACGGTTCGCTCCGGTTTCTACGCAAGCGGAACACACAAAATTATTGCTTCAAAGGAATGCCTGGTAGAAGACGGTCGAGCTCGCGCCATCCTCAACGACGTGGCATATCTTGCCGGTCAGTTCAACATCCATGCCTACCAGGAGGATCGCGGCAAGGGAGCGCTTCGCCACGGCGTGGTTCGTTGTGGATATGCCACCGATGACGTCATGCTGGTGCTGGTGGTCAATGGTCAACATCTGCCCTGTGAACAGGAGTTTATTGCTGCACTTCGCAAGGCGCATCCCGAGCTGACCAGCATCTTTTTGAACGTCAACCAGAAGCGCACCAACGCAATCTTGGGGCGAGAAACCCGTCTGCTTTGGGGCTCAACGTCTATGAGCGACAAGCTTCTGGACTGCACGTTTGAGATTGGCCCAACCAGTTTCTACCAGACAAACCCCCAGCAAACTGAGGTGCTCTACCAGCTGGCCATCGACGGTGCACTTGCTGGCTCCGAGCTTGCTGACTCCGAGCTTGCTGACGCCGAGCCCGCCGATACTGCGCAGGCGGGCGCCGCGTTGACCGGCGCTTCCACTCAGGCAGACGCTTCCGCACAAGCAACCGCTTCCGCGCAAACCAGCAACCTGCGAGTTCTTGACGCCTACTGTGGCACGGGAACCATTGGACTTTGCTTGGCACACGCTGCCGAAGCTCAAGGCATCAACCTTCTGCTCACTGGCGTTGACCAGGTTGAAAACAACATTCAGATGGCTCGCAGAAACGCTCGAAACAATAAACTTGAAGCTGAATTTATCTGCGACGATGCTACTCGCTACATGCAAGCCCTGGCAAAAGACGGCCAGAACTTTGACGTCATTATTCTTGACCCACCTCGCGCAGGTTCAACGCCTGCCTTCCTTAAGGCAACAGCTCAACTAGCCCAGAAGAAAATCGTGTACGTGAGCTGCAACGTTGTGACGCAAGCTAGGGACCTCAAGGTTCTTCTCGACAGCGGATTTGCCATCGAGCGCGTGACTCCTGTGGACATGTTCCCTCACACCAAGCACGTGGAGACGGTAGTATTGATGTCCAGGGTGAAGGACTAAACAGAATAGAAAAGGCTTGAAATCACGGGATTCCGAAGAACTGCTCCGGTTTGGTCAAATGATTGTAATTCTTTTTTAGACTGTTTGACAACAGTTCTGACTACTGGAAACATAAGGGTCGTAACTACAGAACTGCTTTTTGCCATATTGAGACTACAGAAATGATAACTTTGGATTTAATGCCAAAGCCAGGTGATGAAGCTTATTGTATTTTGCGGAATAAGTCTTATTCTTGCATTCGTTTTAACGGTAATTATTCCATTATGGCTATAAGGTTATGCGTGAACAAAACTCTTTGATTTTCTGTCACAGCAAAGTTGTAAGCATAGTATACGACGACAAAGAATGGAATTTGCTAAGGAGGTAGTTTTATGGATTATATACGAGCGATTCTGGACGGGATTGCAATAGCTGCAATCTTTAACGGTGCAGTAGCAGTCTTGGTACTTATTAATCCAAGATACTTTTTTGATTCTTATCCAAAGGCAATTCAGAAAGCTGCACCTAAACAGATGACAAAAAAGGAGAAAAATATAAATTTCATCATAACAATTGTAATTTGCGGGATTTGTTTCATGTATTCAATAGCAAGTCTTATACATACAGGCATTTCGGGCTTTTGGAATCTTTTTTGGATGGGATATATTCAGTGGAGCATATTGAACTTAGGAGATTTCTTTTTGCTGGATTGTCTGTTATTCCAAGGAAAACATAAGAGTAAGATTGTCATCCCCGGAACAGAGGGGCATCCTGATTATGAGCTCGGCAACTGGATGAAGCATTTGGCAATCAAGGAACATTTTGTAGTCACTCCGTTTTTGATCATATCGTTTGTAGCGGCGGTTCAGTCTTTGATTGTTGGAATAGTATGAAGATGAATTTTCGGGTCATTTATCTAAATGGATAGTGAGCATTTGTTTGGATACGCTTGAATTCTCATTGCTAGTGCAACAACAAAAGACGGCCAGAACTTTGACGTCATTATTCTTAATGATGGAAAGAAAGTCTATCTTGACAAAGTATCTATATATGATTATATTTATATACATACTAACCTTCAGATACAAATTACAAAAAAAACAAGGAGGTATGGTTATGGCCACAAAAAATATTTATGTTTCAGAAGCAGATCTACACTTATTTGATGATGCTGCCAAGTACGCTGGAAGTGTTTCTGCCGCTGTGATACAGGCACTTCAGGACTTTCTAAGTGTTCAACGCAACAAAAGCGAAGGATATGACAAGATTGAGCTAAACCTCTATAAAAAAGGGATAAGAAGAAAGGTAATGTTCTACGGTATGGAGATTACTCGTGTAGAACGTCCGGTAGACGGTGGAATAAGAATTGACACGATTTATAAAACTGCAAAAGGTCAGTTTGCGGTGGCAACCAAGGTTCGCAAAGAGCTTCCGAATTGGGCGAAAGGAAATCCACACGTATGGGAAAACCCGCAGTCTTGGTCACATGATTTTTGGAATCTGGGAGACAGAGTGTTAAACGTATATCCAGACATAGAGAGCCTAAAGGAGAAGGATGCGTATCTTGCCGAGTGCTGCGAATCTTCTCTTTCGGAAAAGCCTTATGAGTTTTTAGATATTTAGATTAGGTATAAATACTAGATTCATAGAACTATACCAAGCAAATAATGAGATAGCTTTGTGTTTATATATCATATAAACACTGTGTTCCCATCATAGTGACAACACATGTGGAGTGCGTCGTGGTACTTTCACGGGTTTAGGTCAGCGTAACAAATCGAATCGAGCAGCCATGAAAACGGTTGAATTTGGAAAACAAAATAACGACGTAATCATGCTGCTTCATGGCGGCGGCTTATCTTGGTGGAATTATAAAGCCGAGGCTGAGCTGCTAAAGAATCGATATCACGTTGTGCTGCCAATCCTTGACGGACATGCAGGTAGTGACAATGATTTTATAAGCATCGAGAAAAACGCAAGTCGGCTCATTTCTTTTATCGATAAAGAATTTGGAGGCTCGGTTCTCCTTATTGGAGGCCTATCCCTTGGTGCGCAGATTTTAGTTGAAATGCTTACGCAACGAAATTCGATCTGCCAAAACGCTGTCATTGAAAGTGCATCTGTTATTCCATCTAGGCTGACAAATGCCTTGATTAAACCAATGTTTTCTCTAAGTTATGGCTTAGTGAAAAAGAAGCGCTTTGCTCAAATGCAATTTGACTATCTTCATATTCGTAAAGATTTATTTGAAGACTATTATCGGGACACGTCACAAATCTCAAAAGAAAACATGATTGCATTCTTGGAAGCAAATACATCCTATGAGATAAAGCCCAACCTTCAAGATGTCCACGCCAACATCCATATACTTGTCGGCGAAAAAGAACAGAAAAAGATGATCCGTTCAGCAGAACAATTGCATAAGGCACTGCCTGGTAGCGTTCTTGAAATAAAGAAAGACTTATATCATGGCGAGTATTCCATCAATTACTCAGAGGAGTATACAAAAGAACTCCTGGACATGATTTTGCTACATATTAAATAAATCAGCATGACTTCCCGTACGAGAAGCAACAAGTATAAGCTCATCTTCGTGAATGGCATAAATCAAAAGCCAGTCTGGTTGAATATGGCATTCTCTAAACCCTTGGTAGGGTCCAGTAAGAGCGTGGTCTTTGTGTTTTAGGTCTAAAGCTTCCCCAGCGCAGAGTTTGTCAAGCACCTCTTGGAGTGGAGATATATCAAGTCCTCGCTTTTTAATGCGCTTGTAATCCTTCCGAAACTTAGAAGTTGCTTGAAGTTTAAGCATATAACTTAAACCCCTGCATTGAGATCTTTAAACAGCTCATCTGTGGTGTTGTAGGATGTTGCTTGAATTTTACCTGACATGATATCGCGTGCTTCTTCCATAGCAGCCAGTGTCTCAGCATTAAACTTTGGGACTTCCACTTTAAAAGGAAGGCCGCGGTGCAAAACGCACTGGCGTAAGAAGATGTTTACGGCACTTGACATATCGATGCCGAGTTCTTTAAACAGTTCATTTGCTTCTGTTTTGACATTACTATCGATGCGAATTTGAGTAGGACTTGTTGCCATAGTATCAGCTCCTTTTAAGGTGATTTTGATACAAATGGTATACGTTGTCAAGCAATAAACAGATGTATTCTCGATTTGTTTTGTTTGTCCGACGTTATTTCTTCAAAAAACTCTTGACTATAACGCAACGTAATACTTTAGACTTCAAACAGCTTAGGAGGTGAGATTGTGAAAACAGTTAATGAAGTTAGTAAGATAGCAGGAATCAGTATTAGAACCCTGCAATACTACGACAAAATCGGATTATTAAAACCAACGGCTTATTCAGAGGCTGGTTATAGGCTATACAGCGATGATGATTTGAAGATGCTACAGTCAATTTTGCTATATAGAGAATTGGAATTTCCGCTAAAAGAGATTAAAGAACTAATCAATAGTGAAAACTTTAACAAGAGTTTAGCGCTGGAGCAGCAAATCAATTTACTCCTTTTGAAAAAGGAACATTTGGAAAATTTAATTATTTATGCTAAAGGACTTAAAACGTTAGGAGGAAATATTATGGACTTTGCAGTGTTTGATACCAAAAAAATTGATGCGTATGCAAAACAAGCAAAGGAAGCTTGGAGGAATACATCTGAATGGAAGGAGTTTGAAGATAAAGATAAGAGAAGAAGCACTGAGGAGACAAAAGTGATATATCACAAACTAATGCTGATTTTTACTGAATTTAGTAAAGTAAAATCAGAGGAGTGCGATGCAAAAGAAGTACAAGCCTTAGTCAAAAAACTTCAAGATTTTATTACGGCTAATTTCTATAATTGTTCAAACGAAACTTTAGCCGGACTGGGCAAAATGTATGCCGCAGGTGGGGATTTCACTAAAAATATTGATAACTTTGCCGGAGAAGGAACAGCATTATTTGTTAACAAGGCAATAGAATATTATTGTAAATGAGTTTTGCGTAAAAAAACTCATAGCTAAAGGCATCTATGAAAGCCTCCCATTTCTTATGTCCAAGAAATGGGAGGCAGTTCAAGCTCAGGAGCTCCCGTGATTATAAAAAACGAAATACCGCTTTTAGAATATGACGATGCCTCCCCGGAGGTTATTACAGCAGATCACGAATGGACCGCAGGTCAGCTACCAGAAAAGTGCCTCTTTGCGTTTCTCGGAGACGTTGTCCATGATTACGCCAACCAGCACGGGGCAGAAGTTGTAGAAACAATCGTCACCGTTTCTCGAGACATCAAAGTCTACGTTTTGGATTCGTATGGCGAGAAAATCTGTTTAGTTCAATCCCCTACTGGATCTGCTCCATCCGCACAGATAATGGACATACTGGTTACCTGTGGATGTAAGAAAGTGATTGCGGTTGGTTCATGCGGCGTTCTAAAAGAGATACAAGAAAATGCTTTTCTCGTCCCAACTAAAGCTCTTAGAGCAGAAGGAACGTCCTATCACTATCTTCCAGCATCAAGATATATAGAGCTTGATAAGGAGCCAATTTCTGTCATAGAAGAGACCTTCAAAAAAGACGGCCTTCCTTTTGAAACGTGCACCGCCTGGTCTACTGACGGTTTCTTCCGTGAGACAAAGGATATGGTTGAGTATCGCCTGCAGGAAGGATGCTCAGTTGTAGAAATGGAATGTTCGGCACTAGCCGCTTGCTGCAGAAAACGAGGTGCGCAGTTTGGACAGTTCCTTTTTACAGCAGACTCTTTGGCAAACGTTCACGAATATGACGAGAGGGACTTTGGCAAAGACTCCCATGAAAAGGCACTGCTTCTTGGCCTGGAAATACTAAAAAACTTTACCTAAACTGTCGCTGGAAGCTTATGCTTTCCTATCAGCTTAAGAGGTTTAGCAAGCTCTTTATAAAACGACGAGAAAACCAAAGAACCTTGTACGGAACGATTAATTGGCAAATTCTGTATGAGCTACTTGCCATTTCTTTAAAGAGATGCCAACCCAAAAGCCATAAATGCCAAATGTAATAACACAGAGTAAAAGCCATTTGATCCACATACCAAAAAGGCCCGTTGCTGTTCCAGTAAAGCGAAGGCGGCGTCCATTTACAACTGTATGGGAAATCTCCCAGTTATAAAGCATACAGTATGCCCATGGGAAACAAATTCCAAAGGTCACAACAGTAACAAGAGTGCCAACTATTTTCCAACCTATAAGCTGAAGTAGTGTGCCGTCAAAGTATGATTCGTCCATCTGCTCTTCTCCTAATCTAAAACAATAAGATTAAGTATATAGATAGATTGAAAAGTACAGAAGATTGTCTTTTTTTCTTCACACTAAGTATCACAAAACTGTATTGCTGTATGATGTACCGAATGTTTTTTGAAGAGAAACATAATGAAAGTCTTAATTATTAACGGTAGCAGCCACAGGCAATTCATTGCTTAAGTTGCCTATCAGCTCAAGAAATCTGGCAAGCTCTTTGTTAAGAAATCTGCCGAGAAACCCGCTGAAGCTGAAAGCGCAGATCTGTAAATTTCATACTTCGCTGAATTTTGATATCTACCATATAAAGAAAGAGCTAAAGAATGTGCCTGATTTGCGACAGAATCCAGATGATTCAAGAAGGAAATAATCCTTATTTTGTCAAAGAATTGGAAACGGGATACGTTGTCTTAGGTGACAACCAGCACTTTAAGGGATATACAATTTTTCTGTGTAAGCAGCATGCAACAGAGCTTCATGAGCTAGACGCAGACTTCAAATTGAAGTTTCTTAAGGAAATGTCCCTTGTTGGAGAAGCAGTATCACGCGCGTTTCCCTGCGAGAAAATGAACTACGAGCTGCTTGGTAACGGAGATTCTCATCTTCATTGGCATTTGTTCCCTAGGGTTTCGGGTGACCTGGGTGAATACGGCCGCAACGGTAAAGGTCCTGTCTGGTGGTACCCCATGGAAAAGATGTATGACAGCTCTACCTGTCCTTCTCCAGAGGAATTAGAGACGCTGAAGTCCAAGCTTTTACTTGAGCTTACTAAGGTGATTTCATCTACAGAAGATAATCAAGGTAAATAGATACAATAAGATTTTCGCTAAACTATCGCAAAGGAAGCTGAGACTGATGGCATTTGATTTCAAAAAGGAATTTAAAGAGCTCTATGCGCCAAAAAATAAGCCAGGCATAATCACTGTTCCGTCTATTAATTATCTTGCAGTAAGAGGGTCTGGAGACCCCAACGTAGAAGATGGTGAATACAAACAGTCAATAGGACTGCTTTACGGCGTTGCTTATACCATCAAAATGAGTAAAAAGAGCACTCATCATATTGAAGGATATTTTGATTTTGTTGTTCCTCCACTAGAGGGATTCTGGTGGCAAGAAAATACTTATGGCGTTGATTACGCGCATAAAGAAAATTTCAAGTGGATTTCAGTCATTCGCCTACCCGACTTTGTTACTAAAGCAGACTTCGATTGGGCTATTACTGAAGCAACCAAGAAAAAGAAACTAGATTTTTCTAAGGTAGAATTCTTTACCTATGATGAAGGTCTCTGCGTACAATGCATGCATATTGGACCTTACGATAGTGAGCCTGAAACCGTCTCTCTTGTGCATGAATACATGGAGAGTCAAGGATACGTTTTAGACATCACTGACGAGCGCATGCATCATGAAGTTTATTTGAGCGACGTGCGCAAAGTAGTCCCAGAAAAACTAAAGACTGTCATCAGACATCCAATCAAAAAGGCCTAGTGAACCTCGATACTCTGAAAAATTTGCTTCAATGCTGCGTGTAGCACAATGGCGACCTTGCTTAACACGTTAAGCGCACTGATCAAGTGCTAGCTCTGGTCACAATAAAGCGTCCACTTCTCCTGCACCTTAAGGAGAAGTGGGTTGTGTGTTTATGGTCAATTTGCGGCTTGAGCAGAAAGTTATTCTCGCCATTAATTATCATTTATTTGTCTTGTTATCGTTTGAGGAGAAATAATGCGTGTCAAGAAAGTTTTGAACATTTTATTTGCTCTTGCTCTTGTGTTGAGCAGTCTGCCTGCATCTGCAATTGCTGAATCTATTGAAGATGCAGGTAAATATTCGGTTGTTGTTTCATACGTTAATGTACTGAACAATGAAGAGATTCATGCGCCTTTAAAGCAAGTTGTAAATGAAGGAGAATCTTGGTCAGTTGCCGCTCCAACAATTACCGGCTATAACCTGGAAGATCCTGCTCAAGCAACTGTTACTGGCGTTGCTTCTGGCTCAGATCACTACATTAAACAGACCATCTATTACATGCCTGGTTATGTTACCTACACCGTTAAGCGCATGAAGGAAATGACTACTGGCAATTATGTTGAGGCGTCCTCCGAAGAAAATTACGGTGTGCCCGATTCGATTGTTACAGCTGCAGATGTTACCTATCCAGGTTTTGTACGCACAACTACAGACCTTTCGCTCAAGGTTACCGCAGATGGCAAGGCTGTTAAGTACATTTACTATGACCGCAATCCTCGCAGCGCAATCTACTTCTCAACTTCCGGCAGTGAGCTGTCTCCTGTAATTGGAAATCCAGGAGATTCTGTTCCTGCCGTCCCCAATCCAACGCGAACTGGTTATACCTTTGCTGGTTGGGACCTTGACGACGACGGTATTGCAGATTCTTTGCCTACCACCATGCCTCAAGAGCCTGTTACTGCAAAGGCACTTTGGACTCCAGCAACAGCAACGTATCACTACGCCTATTTTATTCAGGATCCAAACAACCCTTCTAACTACAACTACGTTACAACCACCGCAGCTTCCGGAACTGTTGGAACAATGACTGCAACTGCTCCCGTCCAGCCTAATACTGGCGTTTTTCGCTTTGAAACATACAGCCACGAGAGCAATCCAACTCCTATTGCAGCGGATGGTTCCACCACTATTAACGTTTACTACAACCTTGCAACTATTACCGTCAATGTGCGTCCAAAGATAAATGGCTCCGTTCTTGCAACGCTGACGCTTCGTTATGGTGACTCGTTTAATCCTTACGCTATTAATCCCAATACGGGCAATAAGTACAGCGATGACATGCTTGCTGCCATGCGCGCTGATGACCCTTCTGGAACCTACTATTGGTATGGCATAATCCCCGGTGTTGGCGGCATTGCAACCACCAACCCAGTAAAAACAACTGACCCAGGAGCCACGATTACTGCAGATAATGTGCTTGAAATTTACGGACGCTATACTAATTTCACTACTCTTGGTCCGCGTTACCGCTTCTACTACTATCAAAACCTTGATGGTACCTACGATATGGGCGGGGACCACACGCTTTCACGACCCAACATGATTACAGAAATTGCAAACAACAATGGTGATGGCTATCTTGAGAGCGAGAGTAGACATCCTGGTTTCTCGTATGATGGCTATCGAACAAGCGTTGGCCATTTTGATGGAACCAATTACGATGCACTTGGTTGGACCAGTTGGCAGCCATACAACTATGACTACCTCATCACTGATTACAATTCCAACTTGATTGAGCACCGCTTTAAGCGCAATACCTATACCGTTTCCTACGTAAGCTCTGGTACAACTGTTGCTACGCACTCTCACCTCTTCGGAGAGCCATTTAACGCAAGCACCGATGTTCCTGGCGCCTCTTTAACTTCTCCACGCCCTGGTTATGTTTTCAAGGGCTGGTACGACAACTCGGAGACTGTGGGCACTCCTGTTACCGACACCACTATGCCCGCAACCAACACGGTACTGTATGCCAAATGGGCGCCTCTGACTGCTACCGTTACCTTTGACTCTGAGGGTGGTTCACCAGTCAACTCGCAGGAGCTCACCTACGGAGACGCAGCTACCAAGCCCGCTGATCCTGTACGAGAGGGCTATACCTTTGCTGGTTGGATTCTCTATACCAACGGAAACCCCTCTGTATACAGCTTCTCTGCAGCAGTTACGGGCGACATTACTCTGCATGCGCTGTGGAAGAAGAATGATTCTTCTGTCTCCTACACGGTCATTCACCAGGCAGACGACGGTCAGATTCTTTCAACCACAACTGAGACTGCGCCAATCGGTTCTCTCGTCAGCAAGTGGGCTCTCGACGCAGCTGATCGCGGAGACTATGCCTATGTAGACGTTTCTTCTCGCTCTATGGTTCTTGATGAGAATGCCGAGAATAACGTCTTGACCTTTACGTATAGCAAGGAAGCTCGCTACAGCTATACCGTCCATTACGTTGACGCACAGACTGGTGAGCAAATCCATTCCGACGATGTCATTGGCAGCCAGACGCTCAACCTGCAGAATGTTTCTGCTCGTGAGATTGACGGTTACACACTTCAGGGCGATAGCACTGGATATGTTTCTGGCGACCAGCTTGAATACACGTTCTACTACACAAAGAACCCTGAAGCTCCTGCGGCACCTCAGGCCCCAGCAAAGCGCAAGCGCGCTCTGCCCGAGACTGGCGACGTTTCAAGCGTGATTCTTGTTAGCACAGCTCTGACCTCTGTGGCTTCCTTGGGAACTTCCTTTGTTTTGCGTCGTAGAAAGCATGACAAAGAGTAACAGGAAGTAGTAAGGCAAACGTAAAACCCGAGCGCTTTGGCACTCGGGTTTTTGTTTACGTATTCTTTAAGTAGTCGCAGGCAGGCGCAGCTCTAGCCATAAATCTGCAAACCAATCTTCATAACTAAAGCAATAACGTTAAATTCTAATTTCACAGGTAGTTTGATTTTCTCGTTACCTCATCCTTGTAATTAAAATAACGAAGGAGGAGGTGTTTTATGTCAAAGAAACAAATCAATCTATTTGTAGGCTCTATCGGAGCTTTTATCGGAGTATTTGTTTTTATCGCTTATATTCCACAAATTATTGCAAATCTACAGGGCGTAAAGGCTCAACCTTTTCAGCCGCTATTTGCAGCAGTTTCTTGTCTCATTTGGGTCATCTATGGTTGGACTAAAGAGCCCAAAAAGGACTGGATTCTTATTATCCCAAATACTGCTGGTGTAATTTTGGGCGGATTAACATTTCTCACCGCTTTATAGTGATTAAGCAGCAAATTTAATTTAGAAATCCGACAGCATCTAATGGTGCTGTCGGATTTTAATTAACATGCGTCTTACCTCTGTCGCCATTCTTGGCGCTTTTCTCATTCTGCATCATAAACAAACTCAATAAGCTAGTTCTTAGACACCCATCCCCGGAAAGCCAATCTGTCGCAGCGCCTCATACAGCACAATGGCGGCAGCGTTTGAAACGTTAAGCGCACTGACCGAGAACTCGTTAGGGTCAATGAAGTTTCCGCAGATATCCTGCCGCAAAAGCGCTGGATGAGCGTATTGGTCATCACCGTCAAGTGCATCGTGCTTTTGACTCCAGTCCTCACGATTAACCAGGCTTGCGGAGTCTTGCAACATTGGGATTCTCTCGCACTCGTCAGCATGCTGGACCAGGAGTTCCTCGGATAATCCCAAGCTTTCTTTGCCAAAGATAAGGTAATCCCCATCGCGATACGTTGCCTGAGTATAGGTCTTCTTAGCTTTCTTAGTAAGGAAGTGCAGCGGAGACCTACCGATCGTAAAAGCGCTGTTGGATGAGTTGGCAGTCGCGGTGACAGCGTCGTGTGCAGCGTCCACAGCAGGTGCATCAAATGCTTGGGCTAGACCGTTCTTCTCCAGAAATTGGTCCCAGTTATCGTAGACAGAAACGTTAAGGCTTTGCCAGTAGGCCATTCCTGCTCGTTTGAGGCTTTTGTTATCAAGCGAGAAGCCCAACGGGCCCACCAAATGCAGGTGAGTTCCGCTCACCACGCAGGTGCGGCCAATGTTTCCCGTGTTTGCGGGAATCTCGGGCTCTACCAGTACAACGTTGAGCATAGGTTATGCCAGAACAAAGCTGGTCAGGAAAGCGATGAGTCCACCAAGTGCCATGGTAGCTGGCAGCGTCACAAACCAGGCAGCAATAATCTTGCGAGCAACGCCCCAGCGTACAGAGCTTCGACGACGAGCAGATCCTGCGCCCATGATGGATGTGGTGATGACCTGCGTGGTGGAAACTGGAGCGCCAAGAGCGGTCATGATCTCGATTGCGACGGTAGAACTTGCCTCAGCAACAAAGCCGATAACCGGTGTAAGCTTGGTAACGCCGTCGCCAACGGTACGCATAATGCGTCCGCCACCAATAGAGGTGCCCAGAGCCATAGTAGTTGCACAAAGCAGCTTAACCCACAGAGGGATACCCATGGAAGGGTCGTGAAGACCTGCGGTTACCAGGGCCAACGTGATGATTCCCATAGTCTTCTGAGCATCGTTGTTGCCGTGGCTGTATGCCATAAATGCAGCTGAGAGCACCTGAAGTCGGTGGAAAAGACCATGGGCCTTTTTAGGTGGCCAATCAGCAAAGATCTCAAATACCAGCTTCATAATAAAGTAGCCCAGAGCCATGCCAATAAGTGGCGAGGTAAATAGAGGGATAACAACCTTCTCGATGACGCCCGCCCACAGAATATGGCCCGTGCTGCCGGTAAAGACGATAGTTGCACCGATAAGGCTGCCAATAAGCGCATGCGAAGATGAACTTGGGATTGAGAACCACCAGGTAAAGAGATCCCAGACAATAGCGCCCATCAACGCAGCAAAAATTACGTAGAGCTGGAGCTGAATGTCAACTAGGCCAGACGCGATGGTCATAGCGACCTTCTCGCTCATAAGCGCGCCGATAAAGTTCATGATTGCGGACATGACAATTGCCGTGCGCAGAGGAAGCGCCTTGGTATACACCGTGGTTGCAATAGCATTTGCGGTGTCGTGGAAGCCGTTGATGAACTCAAATATCAGAGCGGAAACAAGTACCGCAATAAGCAAGATGCTAGCCATTTTTCACGATGACATTCTGAACAGCGTTTGCAACGTGCTTGCAAGCGTCAAGGGTTGACTCAAGTCTATCCAGAAGGCTCTTCCACTTAAGAACCTCAATTGGATCATCGACGTTTCTAAAGATAGAGCTCAGAGCGTTACGATACACAACATCGCCCTGATCCTCGTATTCATTTGCAGAGCGTGTGTGACGAATGACCGAATCGTCCTTGTGATAATCAGGGAGACGATCAAAAGCCTTCTGCAGCTCCTCTGAAGCAAACAGAATGAGATGAGCTACCTGAACAGCCTCTGGACGCATCTCTTTGATGTCATACATGCTAAGGTGAGCGGAAACGCTCTCAATACCATCTGCAATCTCGTCCATAAGCAGAGCAAGACGCGAGATGTCCTCACGATCAAATGGCGTGATAAAAGACGTATTAAGGGTAGAAATAATCTTTCCTACCTGGTCATCACAAAGTGTCTCATAGTTCTTAATCTGAACTTCATAATCTTCTGAACTTGGGAATGACTCCATGTAGGAGACAAACAGTTTTGCTGTAGAAACAATCAGTGCAGAAAACTCAGAGAACATGCTGTAAAACTCATCTTCTCTACGAGAAACACGACTCATATGACGCCCTTCACTTGGACTTTTTATTACATACACAGACACATTTAGTATAACTGTTTAAGGCGTATATACTGAGGATAATAGCAATTTCTGACTCACAATAAAGGACATCTTGTACGTAAAAATATGGGACAGGGAGGCAAGATTATGCGAGTTATTTGGCAACGAACTAGCGAATATCTTCTTAAGTGATTGGGTAAGAATCAGCAATCCGTCAACCAACCATTGGAGGTTGCTTTACATGACAGAAAAGCGCGCTATTACGTTTGACGAGAACTTCTTCAACAGGATGGGACAGATTGGCAGCATACTATCAGTCATGATGTATGTTTCTTATATCCCTCAGATTACCAATAACCTTGCTGGAAATAAGGGTAGTTTTATCCAGCCACTGGTTGCTATGATTAACTGCATCGTGTGGTTCATTTACGGCGCTTTCAAGAAAGAGCGCGATGTTCCTATTATGATTGCTAATGCCCCAGGCATTATCTTTGGACTTGTTACTGCAATAACTGCGCTACTATAAGCTGAAAAACACGCAACAAGCTAACTCAGTAAATAGGGCGGTCATATGGCACTTATGGATGTTCTGGGCACTTCTCGCCATTTACTTGCCTAACTCTATACGAACCTTTTGGCCCTCAACGTGGACCTTATCCTGTGCAAAAAGCTGCAAAACCTCTGGATACAGCTTGTGCTCAACCTGGTGAATTGCCTCTTCAAGCTGGTCAACGGTCCAGCCCTCCTCAACCACAACAGGTC
>CAKARF010000009.1 GCA_916720465.1 uncultured Atopobium sp.
CTCTGCGTCTTGCAAAGAGCTTCATCGAGGGCATCTCCGAGCAGCACGCCAATGAAGACGTAGCCGTTGAGCAGCTCAACGTTGCCACCATGGAAATCAAGCCTTGCAAGGGATGCTTCCACTGCTGGAAGAACACGCCCGGTAAGTGCATTATGTCGGACGACGAAGAAACGGTCATTCAGAAGCAGCTTTGGGCCGATCTGGTTATTTGGAGCTTCCCGCTCTACTACTTCAACGTGCCTGGACTGCTGAAGAACCTGATTGATCGCCAGCTCCCCATGAGCCTGCCCTTCATGAGCGACGCAAATAGGGAATACGGGAGCGGTGCTCACGAGTCTCGCTACGATATGTCCGGCAAGAAGCACGTCCTAATTTCTACCTGCGGATTTTATTCTTCAGAGGGCAATTACGACAGCGTTACCAAGATGTTTGACCACATTCTTGGCCAGGGCAACTATGAGAGCATTTTCTGCGGTCAGGGCGAGCTCTTCCGCGTAAAGGAGCTTTCTGCACGCACCGATCAGTACCTTGCGCTTGTTAAAAAGGCTGGTACTGAGTATGCGCAGGGCGGCATTTCTGATCAGACAAAAGCCGAGCTCAAAGTTTTGCTGTATCCAAAAGAGATGTTTGAGCAGATGGCGGATGCAAGCTGGGGAATTTCTCGCGATACAAGCGCTCAAAGTAGCAAAAACGCTGGCGAGAAACCCGTTGAGCAGGTGCCGTTTGACCACATCTTCACCTCTCAGATGGCAGCTCTGTATGACAAGACGGCTTACGACGGCAGGGATCGAGTGCTTGAGATGAACTACACCGATCTTGGTCGTAGTTACCAGATTTTGCTGGGTAAAGACGGGAGCAAGGTTTTTACTGATGGCAGCCTTACTACCACCACAAAGCTCAACACTCCGTTTGAAGTTTGGCAGGCTATTTCTAGGGGAGAAATCAGCGGACCAGAAGCGCTGGGCAAGCACCTGTATACCGTTGAGGGCGATTTTTCCTTCATGATTGATTGGGACAAGTATTTTGGTCCTACGCCTGGCAGTCCAACTGAAGCTGCGCAGGACGCGTCAGCTGAAAAATCGGGCAGTGCGCAGAAAAATCCACAGATGATTACGATGCTGCTTCCTTGGATTACCTTCTGGATCGCAACATCGTTTGACTCCCAGGTTGGCGCTATGATTACGCTGCTTGTTACTGCCTTGATGTCGCTGATTATGAGGAACTTCAAGTTCACCATCTGGGACAGAATCTCATTTGCCTTGGTTGGTGCATTGTCTGCGGGCGTTTTTATGAGCGGAAATGGCGACAACAACCTCATTGTCAATTTGGGTTACCTGGCATTTGGACTTATGTGGCTTGCATCGTGCCTGACCAAAGAACCTCTCTGCGCTGCATACGTAAAGTATAGCTACGGTGGAGATAGTGCCTACAACAATCCGCTGTTCATGAAGACAAACTATATTTTGGCTGCATGTTGGGGTGCTATGTACGTTTTAACGGCAATTTGGAGCTGGTTTGCAGTTCAAAATGGTGTGGGCGGTATTTTGGTTATTGTGAATAACCTGGTTCCTATTGGAATGGGTCTGTTTACGGCGTGGTTCCAAAAGTGGTATCCAGCTAAGATGGCAAGTGGAAAGTAAAAATCAATAGGCGCGCTGCGTGTTGTAATTGCATAGCACATGTACGTCAAAAGAGAGCCAGCGTATGAACTGCCTCCTATTTCTTGAACATAAGAAATGGGAGGTAGTTCATATGCGGGTGATTATGATTCTGTAGCGTGTTAGCGTTGGCTTTGAGGCCTGGCCCACAAAATAGCGCAGCTTTGGTAGGTTCTGCCGAAGAATCGACATGTTCCTAATCAAGATAGCTAGGCAGCTAGGCGGTCGCACTGCCTGATATGCATCTCTATGCATAAACTTCATCTAATATGCTTAAACATGAATAGACTAATATAAGAAATTTAACTATCGATAAATTTAGTATCTACGGAACACACCTATGACAGATATTCTGCACAATTGTGGCCATATTACACATCAAATGAAGATAATCTGCACGTTTGAGGCATTTTCAGTGTAATGTATACGTCTTTTTGACAGATTATCTGTCATAGGTGTGTTTTGAACTGACTCCTATTTCTCGTGTCCAAGAAATGGGAGGCAGTTCATACGCTGGCTCTCTTTTTGGGTTTCTCGCCATTTTGCTTTACTATAGCCACATAAGGAGATGATGCGCCATGAACAAAGCAGCTCAAGTAATCAAAAACCTTTCACAGGGATTTTTAATTTCAGGTATTTTAAGTGCACTCATGGGCGCATACTACCTGTTCGCTAAGGCAGGGCTTCCTTTGCAGGATCCTCCGCTGGCGCTCAAAATTCAATACGAGATTGACTTTGGCGTTGGCGAGAAAATGTTTATGTTAGGTATAACCTGCCTGTTTATCGGCTGCGTTGGTTATACCATTGCGTGGATTTGCTCCAAGACAGAAAAAGTTCAAGAGCCAGATAATCACCAAGCTGGTAGACCTTCTCGCCCTGGCGGAGCAAACTCAGGCGAGTGAGCAGAGGCTCGCGGACCGAGGCTGCGGACTGATTGCGGCGTCTTAAAGCGCGACGGCTCAATTCATGTTCGTAGTCAGCAGATGCGGCGCGGATACAAAAATTTGAACTATTTTCAAAACAGTACTGTCCATGTGAACTGTACTATTTATCAGCTAAATTCACTTTTAATTGAATACTAATTTCTCTTATGTTTTGGCTATTAATTTGTAAGAAAAAATAGCTGTAATATGCACATCTTTTTGAGGGGCCATCAAAAAAAGTTTTCTTAAGAGAATCTCAGTCTTTCTCACCATGGTTGTGGCATGCCTGTTTATGTCTATTAACACAGCTCAGGCACTTGATCGCCAGAAAGACGATAGTGATCTTACCCAGATCAACATTTACCAGTTCACGCTGACCAGAGACAACATGACTGTTCTTTCGCAGGGAACTGGCGTTAAGCGTGTAGAGATTCCTGCTTCTGATACAGGCAGACTGCCTTCAACCGCTTTTGTTGTTCAGCCAACTAAAGACGGTTCCAACCAGCAGTATGCTCAGCCTCTTTCGCTGAAGTTCTCTAACGCTGGTACTGTTGATGGCAAGGACGTTGACGTCTATGTCACCATTAACTCGCTGGACCTTACCCTTAAGAATGCCAACGCAGATTACAACAACCCTAATAAGACCGACGTTGCATTCTTGACCGTTGATGAGAACTGGGGAACTAAGTCCTTCCAGATTATGAACTACATTGACGTGAATCACCCCAGCTACATTGCTGATATGTTCAGGTCCTATGAAATCAACGCAAACGTGACTGTAGAGCTTAAGTACACCGATGGCACCCCTTGTGACCTCAAGCTTGTTATGCAGCCAAGCGATATTGACGTTGTCGGTGATACCGGCGCAAACGAGACCTTCTCGCTTATTAACGCCAATAGCACCTTCGACAGCATTGTTATGAACAACAGGAACATTCTTGTTGAGAGCACTAGCGGCAACAATATTACCTGGAATCCTGTTCGTGGTACCTCTGGTCCTGATCAGGAGAAGAACCTTGCAGGTTTTGCTGTTAAGTCCAAGTCAAACAGCATGACATTTGAGTCCACCAGCGCAGCTACCAGCGGCAGCCTTTTTGGCGTATACACTGAGGCAATTACTCCAGCTCCTGTAAAGGCTGTTGATCCTGAGCAGGCTCCTGCTAAGGCTGGAGAAACCATTACGTATACCGGTACCTTTACGCTGCCAAGGCAGGGCATTGATACCATCGGCAAGATTAAGTCGATGAGCATGGTTGATACCTTTGACGAGCGTCTTGATTTCCAGAGCCTCACCGTAAGCTTTGACGGCCAGATCCTAACCGAGGGCACTGACTATACCGTTTCTGTTGATGGACAGAAGGTTACGGTCAACATCAAGGATCACCTACTCACCAAGGCAAATGGCGGCAAGAAGTTTGTTATTACCTACAAGACTGTTACCAACAGCAAGGTAGAGACTGATGGCTCCAACATTGATAACGAGCTTACACAGGTTGTCGACGGCAACGTTGCTCACTCCAATAAAGTAACCACTGAGCTTCTGTACGAGAAGACCCACGAGTTTGTTAGTGGTACTCCTAACAGGGAGCTTCCTCAGGAGGTCCTGGATTTGCTTCCTGGTAAGCAGACCAGAATTCCTAACGGAACCACCGTTACCCCTGATCAGCCACTTGGCGGCATTACTCGTGTTGAAACTCCAGATGGAACTTGGGTATTCATTGGATACGATCACGATTCCGAGGTCATTGACCATAAGAACGCTCACTTCATTGGCGTTTGGGTAGTCCTGCCTCAGCCAAAGAAGGACGTCCTGGACGGTCAGGGTAACTCCATCGACGGCAACAAGGTAACTGCTGGTCAGGTGCTTACGTACTCCGTAACTTACACCAACACCACCAACACCGCTCGCGATGTCACCATCACCGATGTCATCCCAGAGCACACAACTTACGTTGATGGCTCCGCTGATAACGGAGGCACCTACGACCCAGCTACGCGCACCGTAACCTGGACTCAGAACGTTGCTTCGGGCGACACGCTCACCGTTACCTTCCAGGTCAAGGTCAACAAGGGCGAGAAGGACGTCACGGTTGTAAACACTGCCCACGTCAGCGATGGTCTAATTGACACAGATACCAACACCACCACCAACCCTGTTGTTCCTAAGCCTCGCAAGTCCCGCACTCCTTACACTGGCGACGACGCACTGCAGAATACGCTGATGTTTGCTATTGCAGGCGGCGCAGCGGTTCTCTTTGCACTGGGCACCCTCAAGCTTCACGCAGCTAGGAACTAAGCTGCAGCGAGGTTGATGCTCGCAGGTATGGTGCGTGGAAGCCACAGATTTAATACGCAGTAACTTCAAGCCGCTCTCATTTTGAGGGCGGCTTTTTGTGTAGACGCTCGTGGGCGTACACGCTTGTGAGCGTGTACGATCGCGTTCGTGCTCGGGGTCGCGCAAAGCGCCGTTCAAGCGCAAGAACGGTATCCGAAGCGCAAAGAATGCACTTCACACACCAGTTAGTGCATTTGAGTGACATGAGGTCTCACATAAGAGTTGCAACCGTTATTCTAAAGATGCCTTAAGGCAAGGAGACAAGCGGGGTGCAGTTCCGCTACAGCAAGAAAACGAAACGTTTGGTCAAGTAAGTTGTTTGGATGTGCCATGGAAATTCGAGTGGTTGAAGAAAAAGGTCGCGCGCAAATCGAGGTGACCATCTTGAGCGGCCCCGATGACCCGCGCGTTTCGGGAATTGTCCGTCAGCTCCAGATGGTTGACGGAAAGATGACCGGATACGTTCCCGGCACCATCAACAGGCGCGTCGTTCTTCTCGCGGATGTGTCATGGATCCAAACGGACGGAAACGTGACGCTGATTCACCTGGTAAACGGCGAGACGCTAGAAAGTTCTAGCCGCCTGACCGAGCTTGAGGATGCCTTGAAAGATACAGCATTTGTGCGCACTTCTCGACAGGAACTGGTCAATTTGGACCACGTTACGGGTATCAAACCTGCAGGTTCCGGCCGCATGTTGCTGTCGCTTGGCGAGAAAACCCTTGTTGCTTCAAGAAAGTATGCTGCCGAAATCAAACGACGTATTGGAATTGTGTAGGGGATAGAGGTTTTTCTCGCGCGTCGCAACTTCAAGCAGCACTCAACAGCACCAAGACCGCCGCTTAGCAGCACCCAAACCAACCACTTTAACGGCATCTTTACCCCAGAGAAGGGAACATCATGGAACGCAACGAATCACAAAACTGGCAAGAAACTGAGCGAGAGACTCAGCGAGAATTTGACGAGGGACTCAATAAAACAGTAGGTCAAATTATGTGCAAAGGCATTTCTTCTGGAGCGCTATGTTTTACCGGCATCTCGCTTGTGTATGGCGTCATTGCGCTGGCAATCAATTATGGTGACAGGCAAAATAACATCACGCTTCTCACGTTGATTGCTGCGGGTGTGTGCTCAGGTGTTTACCAGCAGATTTGGTTCAATTATCAACCTCTGATTACCAAACTCAGCTACCTTCAAAGGTTCCTTGGCTTCAACGTTTGCCTGTTCCCAACGCTTGTGGTGATGGCGCTTATTGGTGGGTGGGTTCCTAATATGGCGCAGGCTTGGATGTCATTTACCGCACTGTACCTGGTCATTCTTCTGGTAACTACCCTGATTTTCAACGCCATGTTCAAGAAAGAGGAGCAGAAATACAAGGCTGCTTTCGAGAAGTACCAGGCATCTCGCCGCGCGTAAAGTCGCAGGTTGATCGCGCGGGACAGCTCTACCTGGCCGTACGATTGCTCGGCTAGGCTGTGTACGTGCAGCTACATGTATCTAAATTGACAGAGAGTCCGCATCATCGTGCGGACTCTCTGCATTTTTAGCAATGCAGTTTATTGACGGCGAAGGCACAATAAAAACCAGGTTAATCGCGTATGCGGAAAACCGTGGCAGCTTGCTCAGAACCGTGTCGGTTCGAACAAATCGACTTCGTAGATTTTTCAGTGTCGATTGATCCAAAACCCGGGTAATTATGTGTCCAGTCAATCCAAAAGTGGGGTAATTATGTGCCGAAAGGCACATAATTACGTGGGCTTTGGATCAAAATCGTTCTTCTCGACACATAATTAGTGCACTTTTGGATTAATCGATCTCCAAAAATCTACAGACGCCAGCGTGATGCACATAATTGCGTCGGTTTTGGATCATGCGGGCAATCAAAAGCGGGCGTCCTTCTAGAAATCCACGATAATCAGCACGTAAAAGCTCGGCCTTGCGAGAAGACCGAGCCCTTGCGAGAAGACCGAGCTCTTGCGAGTCGTATCTGACCTGCGCGTCTGTCGCGCGTCCGACGGTCGCGCTTATCGTTTCTTCAGAGCGTTTAGGATGCTGATAATAACGTGGTAGAGGAGCGCGGAAACAGGCCAGATAATCCAGGAGCTTTTCCAGTCCTTGGTGATGAAGCTATAGCCCACGTACAGCAAGGCAATGGTGCCAAAATACGCCTTGGCAATTGGCCTGTACTTTAATGCTGCGGATTTGTGGTCCCTCTTGTTGCTTTTCTCGTCGTGGGAGAAATCGCCTTCCTGGAGGAGAACCCTATAGCCATCTCTAAGAATTCCCGAGTAAACCAGCAGGTAAACGCCAAGAGAGACGAGAATTGCTGCCACGAAGAAGCCAAGAGCAAAGATGAGGCCAGTTCCATAGTACGAGGCAATAAGGAAGGGGATTGCGCTCAGGATGGTAAGGCAGATGCCGGCGGCTTGTTGCATGTAGCGCAACGATTCGGTTGACTCGGCGCGCCTGCGGACGGCAGCTTCGACACCGTACTGAAGCTCGAGAGAAGCCTCCTTGAGCTGCTTAAACTTCGCGAGCTTCATGTCCTGGAGAATCAGCAAGCCAACGCCCGCAGCAATGAAGAGCATCATGAGGCAAATGCCCGCGATGCCCAGCGCATCTGGAGAAATGCGCATCAGATCAAAGTAGAGCGTGTCTTCGCTGTATGTTGCAAGCGAGACGAGAAGCGCGGGTCCCAGGATAAAGAGGGTAATTGCAACTGCCGTGGGGCGAGAAGTTCGTGCGATTGCATCCAGGTATTCGGTGGCTGTTTCAAGCGATACGCTGAGCTTTGGCGCTACGGTTTTGCTGGTAGATGCGTTGTCTGCGGTGGAGGAGCCGCCCAGAACAGCGCTGGGGTCAGCGCCTGCAATGCTGCCAGATGCGCTTGTGCCGGTGCTGTCCGCGACAGCGACCGCGGCAGTAGCTGGAAGTTCCTCAAGCTCGTCTTTGAGCAGGTAGTCCGTGGAAACGCCAAAGAGTTCGCTCATGGCCATAATCTTTTGAATATCAGGCATGGAAGCCATGGACTCCCATTTAGAAACTGACTGTCTCGAAACGCCAAGCTGTTGTGCAAGCTCTTCTTGTGACCAACCAGTACGCTTTCTGAGGCTCATGATTTTCTCGCTCAGTAACATGGCTGTTCCTTTCTGTTGGTGATGTGGTGGGATTCACATGTGATGGCTATTACTCTAAAAATTGCCTTGATTGCACACCACCAAGTTGAGTTGGAAATTTGTCAACTCTGAGTTGCGTAATAGTTTACCTGCAGAAATGTTATCAGACTTTGGAAAATTAGTTTTAAAAGTCATTTAAAATTTTTGTGCGTTCGCGGAATATGTCGACCGGACGCGACATTTGTTCAGCATGTCTATGATTTTATCTGCTCACGGAGAAATTAAATAATCCATATCAGAAAGGAATGCGCTAAAAATTTTGTGCTTCTCGGCGTTGGGCCTGGTACATAAGTTTTAACGCAAAAGCCACATGAAGAATTTAAAGGTCTGTATCGCTTCGTCTGCTCTTGCAGCCGCATTGGCACTTGCTCCAGCATCTGCGCTGGCAGAGGGCACAACACCTGCTCCTACAAGCACCACCGGTGCTACTGCTACTACTGGCGTACTCCTATTCCTGCACCAACTAGAGAGCAGCTCATGGATCCAACGGTTAATCCATATGCTCCTGAGGATGCATATTTCCTGCCTGATATTACTAACCCAATCCCAGAGGGGTTTATGGTAGGTAATGCTGACGGCGTAGTCATTGTCGACAACGGCGACGGCACTGTTACGGTTAAGGGTCACTGGGTTACAGCAATGGAGTTTGACGAGGTCATTGAGGTTAAGTTTGTGCGCATTCCGGCTCCAGCGCCTAATCCAGATCCAACTCCTGCACCTACTTCAGATCCAACTCCAGCTCCAACCCCTGATCCAGAGCCAGAGCCCACACCAGCTCCTGCACCAACACCTGCACCAACACCAGAGAAGAAGTTCACTCTTCCTGCAACTGGTATTGCAGACGTTGTTGTTCCAGCTTCTGTTCTTGCAGTAAGCGGTCTTGGTTTTGTTGCTGCTTCTCGTAAGGTCCGCAAGTAGGGTAAGAGCCTGCGGCGCCGGCCGCGGTCCCATCTACAACGCCGGCCGCGTTGCAAAGCCGACGGGTTTCTCGCCAGAAGAATAAATCGCATCACCAAAGCGCCTGACCGCAGGCGCTTTTTTGTGTGGAAACCGGGCGGGTGGCCAGGCGGAAATTGGGTACACTCTGAATAACGTAATTCGGAGGTTGTTATGGAAGATCAGCAGCAGAAGTTCTCGCAGGACGGCGGCGTGGAGCAGGAGCCGGCGTATCCATCTTCAACTGCGCTTGTGCTAGAAGGCGGCAGTTATCGAGGCATTTTTACCGCTGGAATCCTTGATGTGCTTCGCGAGAAGGACGTCACCAACTTTGAGAGTGTCTGGGGAGTTTCCGCAGGTGCCATCAACGCCGTGAGCTTCAGGTCCAAGCAGATGGGCCGCGCCATGCGCATTATGCTGGCATTTAGGGATGATCCCCGTTTTCTTTCGATCCGCTCGCTGATTACTACTGGCGACATTGCTGGTGCGGATTTCATGTTTGACGAGATTCAAAACCGTTTGGATCCCTGCGATAACGAGGCGTTCAACCAAAATCCCATGCAGATGTACGTGGTTGCGTCCGATGTTACGTTTGGTACGTCGGCATATCTGCACGTAAAAAAGTTTCCGGAAGACGTGACCATGGTTCGAGCGTCTGCGTCGATGCCAACGGTTTCTCGCATGGTTGAGCTGGACGGACATCGTTATTTGGACGGCGGAACAACCGATTCAATTCCGTTTGCGGCCGCGCTTGGCTTGCCCGACGGAAAAGCTGAGCACGCGGTTGACGTTCCCGACCACACGCCGGCAAAGAAAGCACTGGTCATCATCACGCAGGATAGGGACTTCGTAAAAACCGACGTCAACGAGCAGATCGCTATCCGCTCGCAGCTCTACTCCGCGTATCCATACTTTGAGGCCGCGTTGGCTTCTCGTGCCGAGCGTTACATGGATCAGCGCAAACAGCTCTTTGAGCTGGAAAAAGAGGGTAGGGTGTTGGTGCTTCTGCCTCCCGAGCCAGTTGAAGTTAAAGTTAACGAGAAGTCCGGTGAGACCCTACTGTCTCTGTACCTGACAGGTCGCCAAGTTGCACTTGAGCGCCTCGAAGAGATTAAAAGTTTTATCGAGTAGGGGGCGTGAGCTGGCGCTCGCGTGGCCTGTGCCGATGCACGCGCGACCTGCAGTGTTGCGCGCCGACGTGCGTCTGGCCTGCGTGCGACCTGCGACGATGTGTTTTGTGGGTCCGCCTCGTAGATTTTTCAGGGTCGTTTGATCCAAAACCCGGGTAATTATGTGTCTGGTCAATCCAAAAGTGAGGTAATTATGTGCCGAAAGGCACATAATTAGGTGGGTTTTGGATCAAAATCGTTCTTCTCGACACATAATTAGTGCGCTTTTGGATTAATCGAGCTCCAAAAATCTACAAACGCATGTCCTGTGCAGAACCCGAAAATTGACACGAAAAGAGTTTGTTTTGAAGACACCGATGAACAAGTTTTTGAAGGTAATGTTTGCGCTGGTTATCGTCGCGATGACTGGTGCGGCAATTCTGCAGATCGTCGCCCCCGAGTACATGGGAAGCAACGCCGCTTATGGCATTTCGACCGGATGGCAGCGAGAGATTGGTTTTTGGAATCTCGCGGTGCTTATCATTTTGGTTACCACTTGGTTCCACTACGATTGGGTCTATCTACGTGCGATTTTGCTCGCGCTGATTCTGGGCGGCATTGGAATTGGAACCAACCACTTCATTCATTTTTTGAGCGCTCACGAGTCGGTAAATTTGGTAGGAGCTATCGAGAATTACGTTCTTGCAGTTGGTTGGATGATTGGCTGGAAGTTCGAATGCAATCGCAGGAAAACCGCGGGTACTACTGAATAGCTGCGGAAAGATTGCGAGCGTTTTCGCACGACGTTGTGTGCGCCTGATTTTCTCGCCATGTCTGAACGATTTACCGGAAAAGTGCTCCATGTCTGAGTGGTTTTGCCGGTTCTTCTCGCCATGTCTGAGCTGTTTTACTCAGATGTGATGCGGTTTTCAGGCTCAAAAATTCAGGAAAGTCATCTTAGTTGGAACGCGCCTGATTTCTTCAAAGATTCGGTGGATTTTGCCTAAAAGCATCAAAGAATCTGTGGATTTGCCTGATTTCTGCAAAGAATCGGTGCCTCAAATACAGATTCTTTGCACTTTTCAGGCTCGTGTAACGCGCACCTGGCGAGAAACCCTCGCACCTGGCGAGAAACCCGCGCACCTGGCGAGAAACCCGGTGCACCCGCACGTCCGCGCACCCGCACGTCCGCACACCAGCGCACCCGCACGTCCGCGTGCCCGCGCACCCGCGCGCTCGCACTTCGAACGTTAGCGCAGGCGCGTGAGCTGCACTTTCTCGATAAGCGAATCCACAACCGAGCGCTCCGCCGCCTGAGTTCCGCTCTCCATGACGTTTGCGGCGCCCGTGGCCATGGCCAGTCGCAGCGCGTCTTCTGTCGAGAGACCCTGTGCATCTGCAAAGGCAAGCGCTGCCACAACGGAGTCACCGGCACCGACAGTGCTTCCTACCTGGACTTTTACTGGACCTGCATACCAAATCTCATCGGCCGTGGCGTAGACGGCGCCGTTGCCACCCATGGAAACGCAGACCGTGTCAATTCCACCAGCAACAATTTCGGAGGCAGCAGTGGCAATCGCGTCTACGTCGGCAAGCTCACGGCCAAGCATGGCGGAAAGCTCGTGGTCGTTTGGCTTGGTGAAGTACGGCTTCTGTTCAAGGCCATCTGAGAGCGCTGCGCCGTCGGCATCCAGGTACACCTTCAGTCCGGCGTCACGCAAAGCACGAGTCCAGCGGCCATACGTATCAGCGGCAGCTCCGCGGGGGAGGCTACCAGAAAGGACCACAATGTCGCCGGAGGAAGTCTTGGCAATCACGTCAGCAAGTGCCTGGTCAAGCACGGTATCGGTGACCTCGGGGCCGGGCTCATTGATGTCGGTGTTGGTGCCGCCCTCGGAGTCAACAACCTTGAGGTTGGTGCGCGTCTCGCCGGGAACGGAAATCGCCTGGACCTTGATGTTATTCTCGCCAAGTGTTTCAGCGATCCACTTGCCGGTTTGACCTGCAAGAACGGCAATGGCGGTAGACTCTCCGCCCAGCTTAGCAATGACCTTGGAGACGTTGATGCCCTTGCCGCCTGCGTCCTGCCTGAGCCACGTGATGCGATTCACCTGGTCAACGGCAAAATTTGGTACCTGGACGGTCTTGTCCAGAGCGGGGTTGAGCGTGACAGTGTAGATGCAGGGCATAGTTGCTCCTCGGTTTGCGGCGCCGCAATCGGCGCCTGAGCGGCGCCATCAAGCAGCGCAAGTTATCTACGCTGATAATACTTCAGTTTTGGCAAAAAAGTAACCGTGGACAGCGCTGTTACGCGCATATCCGCGGTCTTTTCTGGCGAGAAACTCGGCGCACTTGCGGCTCGCTCTGGACCCGCGACCTGACTCTGCTTCCGGGAAAACAGAGGGCTTCTCGAATAAAACGATTCTTCATATCAAAACTTTATATGGGAGTTTTGGCGATAACAAGATTTTTGGAAGAAATGCAGTTATGGAACTTCTCGGCTTAAAGAGCTCGGGAGCATCCAAGTTAATTTCTAATTTGATGCAGGCGGATATTATTGAGTCTGTATCAGGTTATAGAAAAGGAAAATATAGATTCAAAATTTAATCAAATGGCTTTCAGTGATCCCTCTTTTTCAAAGCCTTCGATGCATGCTCTTGTAGTTGCCGATGGTTAGAATGGCTTTGTACGATATGTCAATGTAGAATATGCCAAATATACTTACAATGATAGTGTCTTTTTCTCCAGATAAGATAGGAGGTCTGTTTGTATATCTGTCTTAATAAAGAGGAAAGGTTTTATCATTTTTTCGGGAGTCCTGCTATTTGGAGGAATTGCCTTGGTTATATCGACCTCAAAAGAGAGCAGCAAAGAGGGTACCAAAGAGAATAGCAAAGAAAAGGCTATTTATGGCACAGATGACAACCATGCTTCATTTTCGTATATGCTTTTTTTGACAGGTCATATTGTCAGTATTGATGAGGAAACTAATACCTTCCGATTGCGTGTGATTGTCGAGGATGATTCCGAGAGAACCTTGGAAGTTCATTTTGGTGAAAAACCTGCGAGCGGTGTTTTGGTGAATGTCTCTGATTACAAGGTCGGCGATCACGTTGCGATAGCGTACTTTCCCTATGATCGCAAAGGATCGTATATCAATGCCGATTCTGTCGACATATTCCATGAAGGTTACGATCGAGTACGGAAGGATGATCGCATACCGGAATACATCTATTGAGGTGGTCATAAGATAGCACCCATACACCTATAGGTATTCTTTTCACGATAGCCGGTGAGGTTATGAGCGTTTTGAAGAGGTATTTTCGTGTTTTCTGGCAGTAGAGTCTTCTTTCTGGCCGTGGTCGTTTTTATACTCTATAAAAAGACTGATGAAGAGAGGAGTGTCAGTCAGGGAGTAGAAGATGTATACAGGCTCTAAAGGGTCTCTTTCTACCAACCTAGACGATTCTTTAGCGTAACCCACCAACTGTTCAGTGTTTCTTGCAGATTCTTGAAAACGAAAGAGTGCGCGAAGAAGGCGACAAGTGCAACCGCCCTGACGAGAAATACCAGGGACTCTCTACCTGCGTATATGTCCCATACCATCTTCCGATGCTATCCGTCGCACACCCTCCATGGCGTTCTATCTGGCACAACCTTTCTATAACTTGTATACTACTTGTCTATAAGCGTGACCATCATTTGTTCGATTTTTATAGGTTAGAAGGTTGCAGTGTGCAAAAAGGCTACAAACGACAATCGAATATATCCTCATTTTCCCACACCGGAAAAGCTGACCAGTCAAGATAAACCAACAAAGGCTTTGATTACCAGCAGCGCTACATCGCTCCACTCACAGCTGGCCGACCAAATCAGGGAAATGATTTATTCGCGTGAGTTGATCTCCGGAGAGAAGATTCTTTCGGAGCATGAGCTGATGAACCGGTTTGGCATCAGTCGAGGGACCGTACGGCATGCGATTGAAACGCTGGTTAACGAAGGTCTTTTGCTTCGTGTTCACGGAAAGGGCACATACGTTGCTGAAGAAGGACTTTCCCATCCGGCGGGAGTCCGACCTCTTTCGTTTGCCGAGTCTCTTAAGAACCAGGGAATGGAATTTGAAACAAAGGTCCTGGAAAAGAAAGTTTTACCCGCTCCGGAAAATGTAAAAAATGAGCTGCAGGCGTCGTCCTCAGACCTTATTTGTTTTTTGCGCAGAGTCAGATATGTTGATGGCGAGCCCATTTTATGTCAGGAAAGCTGGACGAACTTATCGGAGTGCCCCGGCTACGAAAAAGCGGACTTTAGTGTAGAACCTGCCTTTTCAGCTGCGGAAAGATGCAGCGGAAAGAAGATTGCGTATTCAAAGATCCGCTATACGGCCCGCGCGGCAGGAGTGGAACATGGCCGCTATTTGAATTGCGATGAGAACTCACCGATTCTGGTTCTTGAACAAACAATCAGATTTGCCGATAAGACCCCCTTTGAGTGGAGTCTTACGTGGCTTACATCAGGGCAGGCGGTCGTGGGGGATGCAATTCAATCCCAAAATGCGCGCGCTCACCGATAAAATTCATCGATAAAACATCTTGTATATAAAATTGTGTACAAGTCGATATATACTGCTTATATTGAACTTGTCGTTTTGTATGCATGCTTTGGATAGAGGGGATCTGTATGGAAAAGCACAAGTTGAGAAGCCCATTTTTTGTAGTTAATCCAAAGTCGTATTTGTATGGTGAGGAGCTTCGCAAGCTTGCCACCAAGGCGGATCAACTTTGCGAGAAGTACGATTTTGATTGTCTCTTTACGGCTCAGCTGATTGACCTCGCATGGGTTGCCGAGCACTGCACGCATCTTATTCCGTGCGCTCAAAATATGGAAAGCTTGAGGCCCGGTCGCGGTATGGGTCATATCCTGCCTGAGGCGCTCGCGGCGGCGGGAGTGAAGGCTACATTTTTGAATCATGCCGAGAACCCCATGACCGTCCATGAGCTTGCTTCAACCATAGCTCGCGCTAATGAGGTGGGGATTCTTACCTGTGTATGTGCCGATTCCGTCGAAGAGGCAAAAGCCATTGCAGAGTTGCATCCCGATATTATGACCTGTGAGCTTACGAGCCTTATCGGAACCGGACAAATTGCCGGTGAAGATTATATGCGCGCTTCGACCGAGGCGGTAAAGGCCGTCTCTCCTGCCACTAAGGTACTGCAGGCGGCAGGTATCAGCTCCGGAGAGAATGTGTACGATGCCATCAAATACGGCGCCGATGCAACTGGAGGAACCTCGGGTATTGTTGCGGCCGACGATCCGTTTGCAATGCTTGACGAGATGTTTGAAGCGCTTGATCGAGCACGTACTGACTTTGCAGAGTAAGAGAAGGTTGGAGAAGAGATATATGGCTGTTTATCAAGATACGATTACGGTGTCAACTGCAGCAGGTCGTCCTGATTTTATCGATATCAAGCAACAGGTAATTGATATCATTGCTGCATCCGGGATCTCAAACGGTACTGTAACGTGCCAAACAACACATACTACCTGCTCAGTTATTTTTGAGGAGTATGTGCATGATACGAATTGGCAGGGGCAGGAGTTTCTCCAGGGAGACCTTATTCGTTTTGTGGACGAGATGATTCCTCGCGAGGTTGAAGAAGGACGAGACTATCGCTATCCAGGACCAAAACACGTCCAATTTCTTGTGGATTATCACAATGAGCACCCCGAGTTTCCGGGAGAGGCAAATACGATCTTGAATGGAGATGCGCACCTGAGGGCGTCGCTCTTTGGTAGCAGCCAAACTTTTGTCGTTACTGACGGCATGCCCGCAACTGGAGAATTTGGCCACATTTACTTAGTTGACTGGGACCAGAACAGGGAGCGTAATCGTAAAGTCAAGGTTTGCGTAATTGGTGAGTAGTTTGTAAGAACAGAGAAGGGATGAAAGATGGCTGGAAGAGTGAAACACATTTTGCTTTCTTGTGGATCAGGAATTGTAACTTCAACAATTGCCCGGAAAAAAGTAGAAGAACTTTTGGATTCTCATGGATATAAAGGGCAGTATGAGATTACACAGATTCCGCTCGCGTCTGCTCCAGAGAAATCACGCAACTACGACTTCATTGTAGCAACGTCAATAGCTCCTCAGGAGTTGCATTGTCCGTATGTTAATGGAGTTGCCTATTTAATGGGTGTGGGTATGGATGTGCCAAACCAGCAGATCTTAAAGCTTATGGAAGAAGAGTAAACAGAAAAGGAGGAAGTAAAATGGATGCTTTTTTGGGGTTCTTCTCGTTCATTCAAGGGTTGGGCGTATCGGTGATGATGCCGATTGTGCTTACAATTCTTGGCTGTATTTTGGGTGCAGGCTTTGGTAAAAGTTTGCGAGCTGGACTTACGGTTGGCGTTGGTTTTATCGGACTTGGACTTGTAATTAACAGTCTTTTGGGAACTACACTTTCACCGGCAGTTCAGGAAATGGTCAATCGTTTTGGATTGAGTCTGACCGTTGTTGATGTAGGCTGGCCAGCAGCAGCAGCTATTGCAATGGGATCCACTGTTGGCTTGATTATTATTCCACTTGGTCTTGTAGTAAATATCGTTATGCTTCTTACTAATACTACTCAGACTGTTGACGTTGACATTTGGGACTACTGGCATTTTGCTTTTACTGGTGCACTTGTTTCAATCGTAACCAATAGCTATGTGTTTGGTATTATTGCAGCCATTCTAAACATGATTGTGATTATGGTTCTTGGTGACTATACGGCTCCTTTGGTTGAGGAATCACTTCAGATGCCTGGTGTTTCTTTGCCACATGGGTTTACTACCGCATATGCACCGATTGCGATGCTTTTTAACTGGATTTTTGACAAGATCCCTGGGGTACGTGATATTGATATCAATACGGATACACTTCAAAAGAAATTTGGTGTGTTTGGCGAGCCAATCTTGGTAGGTACAGTTATTGGACTGGTAATTGGTGTCCTTGCATATTGGGACGGTGGAAATGTTGCTGCTTCCATAACCAAAGTGCTGTCGTTAGGAGTTTCGCTTGGCGCCGTATTGGTGCTCATTCCAAAGATGGCTGCCTTGTTAATGGAAGGTCTGCTTCCTATTTCTGATGCAGCTTCTACGTTTGTCAACAAGCATTTCAAGAACCGTGGAAAGATATATATTGGTCTTGATTCTGCAGTTGGCGTAGGGCACCCAGTGACTCTTGCTATTTCGTTCATCCTTGTCCCTCTCTGCATTTTCTTGGCAGTTATCCTTCCGGGAAATAAGGTTCTTCCTTTTGCAGACCTTGCGGTAATTCCATGGATGTTTGTTCTTATTACTCCAGTCGTACGCAACAATGGTTTCCGTGGAATTTTCATTGGACTTATTGTTCTCACCGTTGGTTTGTACATTGCTACAGATCTATCGCCTCTCATCACTACTGCTGCATCTAATGTCCAGTTTGATATGGGTGGAGCTGCGGCGATTTCATCTATATGTGATGGCGCAAATCCGTTGACATGGCTAATTGTACGCATTGGTGGAATTGCTAATGGTTTGGGCTTAGCGATAATTGGTATCGCAACCCTTGCGCTTGCAATATGGAACAAGCGTCGTATTCATAAAGAAGCGCTTGAACTCCATACTTCAGACACCGCTGAGTAGATTGTATAGTTTGGTCGGAGTCTTTAGGGCTCCGACCATTTGGGGTTTAAATGAAAAGAGTATTTACGTATCAAAATCCATACTATGCGATTGAGGTTACCCTGACGGGTATTTTTTGTATTGGAATTGCATTAGTATCAGTTTGCTGCATTGCATTTAATTTGCTACTACCTAGAGCAGTATTTATGTTGGCATTGCTAGTATCGTGTTATCAAATTTGGAATACGTTTGTTTCTGGATCAAATCCAAAGGTCATTGAACTCTCTGAAGAAGTAGTCTCCTTCAGTTCATATGGAAGAATACAAAAATATGATTTGAAAAAAGTCAATTCATTTTTGGTAAGAGAGTTTCCAAGTTCAGGAAAGATTTACCTAAGAGTTAATGACGCATCATTACTGTCGGGACGATTTTGGATTCCAACGAAAATGTTTAATGATTCAGAAGAACTGTTCTCATTACTCAGAGATTTGGAGTACAAAATTCATCCTGATTCTCTAAAAGCAAGGGCTCGACGTACAAATGAAGAATATCTCAAGAGGAAGAAGAGGTAAAAATGTACGCAGAGATAAAAGAAGAAATGCTCAAATGTGCGATGAGAATGGATCACTATGGTCTGATTGCGCTTTCTGGTGGAAATGTTAGTGTACGGATGGAGAATGGCGATGTCGTGGTCACCCCATCTGGAATGATTTATGACGAAATGGTTCCAGATGATATGTTGGTTGTAGATCCGCAAGGAAATATTATCGAGGGACATAGAAAAGCGTCTGTTGATACTGAGGCTCTTTTATACATTTTTAACAAGATGCCAAAGGTTAACGCTGTTATCCATACCCATCAGCCATATGCTACAGGATTAGGTTTGGTACTCGATGAAATTCCCTGTAATCTCTCAACGTTGGCAAATGCAACTGAAGGATCAGTATCTATCGCACCATATGGCGATCCAGGCAGTTTATCCATGGGAGAGAGAGCTGTTGAGTGTATTGGCAATAGACTTGCAGTTGTTCTGAAGCATCACGGCGTCATTGCGGTTGGTAAAGATTTACGGCAAGCTATGTATGCCTGCATTTACTTAGAAGAAGCAGCAAAAACTGTATCGGTTGCTTTGTCTACAGGTAAAGAAATGGCAGAAATGACTCAGCCACAAATAGATGAAGCTATTGCAGTATTTCATAGGTACGGACAGAATCCAGAAGAGGAAAAATAAAAAACTCCGACCTCAATTTGGTACTTGAGGTCGGAGTTCTTCTGCATTTTTACGTTATGCCACAGAGTAACGTTAGACTACAGGATTAGCTCCGTTTGCAAACACTTGGATGACGTGAGTGAAGTCTGCGAGCATGCGCTCATAGGCAGTTGTGGTCATGTCGTGCCAGTAGACAGTCTCGCCGTTCTTCTCGCCAATAAGCTTCTCTACGGCTTCACCGGCATATTTTACGCCGTATGTGTAGTAGTTGATTTTACGGATACCGGCATTGATGGCCTTGGCGTAGTCGGCATCAGATACGCCTGAGCCGCCGTGCATGACAAGCGGAGTCTGAGAGAGCTTCCTGATTTTATGGAGCACGTCAAAGTTCAGGTGCGGCTCGCCTTTGTAAATGCCGTGAACCGTTCCGAACGAACACGCGAGAATATCAAGACCGGTCGATTGGATGAAATCGAGTGCTTGATCAGGATCGGTATAGATCGCACCGGATTCTTCCGCCGTTGCGCCTTCCTCACGTTCGCCAAATTCACGAGCCCCCATTGAGCCAAGCTCGCATTCAAGACCGGCGTCAAAGCTTGCGCACATGTCGGCAGCGCGTTGGGAATTTTCTACGTTCTTTTCGTAGGGTTGGTAAGAGCCGTCATACATAATGCCGTTAAATCCCATTTCAAGGGCGCGACGCAGGTAGGAGAGGCTTTCTCCATGATCAAGATGTACGCAGACCAAGGCACTGGAACGCTCCGCAAGAGCGACCATTGCAGGACCGATCTTGTCGAGAGGGGCAAAGGGTTCATGGCCTTCTGCATGAGCAATAATAACGGGATAGCCGGTTTTCTCGGCAGCGTCGATTGCAGCACGCAGTGCTTCCATACTCGGTACATTGAAGGAGGGGATTGCCATGTTACTCTGCTCGGCAATGGCGCAGATATCGCGAAGATTTACCAGCATGATGAACTCCTTTTCTATAGGTGTCCGGTGCAGTTATGATATGGGCGTGTTCTACGGTGCCGTATACCGATAATTTGACGACAGCCTAATGACATTACCTATAAAAACTGCTACAACTTGTACATATAATTATATACAAGTTTTGGAGTAAGGGTGTGAGAAACTGGAAATCTTGATTTGTTGTGAGTGAGCCGCCTATAAGGTTTCTATAGTATGTGCAAATGGAAAGGAAGCATAATGATTCTGAAGAAAGAACTTATCAAACTTGCCGTTGAAGCCACTGATTCTGAGGAAGCTCTGCGCACTGTTGCCCAAGGCTTTGTGGATAACGGATATGCAAAAGATACCTATCCTCAGGCCATCGTTGAGCGTGAGCGCGTCTTTGCAACGGGACTTCCTGCATCTGCTTTTGATATTGCCATTCCGCATTGTGATAGCGAACACGTAATCAAGCCCGGAATCGGCATTGCAACATTAAAGGATTCAGTTGCATTTCAAATGATGGGTGATCCTGAAACTATCTTGCATCCAAAAGTCCTTTTCATGCTTGCTCTCACCGAGCCCCACGGCCAGCTTGAAATGCTTCAGAAGCTTATCGGGGTCATTCAGGATGCGGAGCTTCTTGAAAAGATAGGCGCCTGCAAAGATGTCGATGCACTGTATGAGCTTATGGCTCCTGTATTGGGGTGAGTTCGGGAGCCTTAATCCGTCTCAAATTAATGAGTGTTTATATGATGCCTTCGGAGTAGTTAGACCGTGCGTGCTGGATTAGATCTCTTCTTCACTACTCCGGGGGTATTCCTGTCTGTCACAATAAAATGAACCGGAGCGAGTATTTAATAAATTGTTTAACCTTTTCTCTGCGACACTTATAAAATATCTATGTAGACGTTTTTGATTCGTAGAGTAGAGAGAAGTGCTATGAGCCAGATCAAAGATATGCTCAAACTCGAAAACGTTCAGGTTGTCGA
Source organism: uncultured Atopobium sp. (assembly GCA_916720465.1). GTDB lineage: Bacteria > Actinomycetota > Coriobacteriia > Coriobacteriales > Atopobiaceae > Lancefieldella. The sequence goes on from CAKARF010000009.1 coordinate 20,928, forward strand.
TTCGGCACGGGACTGGGAAGACGCCGTTCGCATTGCAGTTACCCCTCTGGTAAAAGGGGGGATATGTTGAAGAACGTTATATTGACGGTATCATCGACAACGCCCATGAGCTCGGTCCATATTTTGTTCTTGTCCCAAATCTCGCCCTTCTCCATGCCCGCCCTGAACAGGGCGTTATTAAAAAACAGCTTGCGCTTATTATTTTGCGCAAGGGTGTTGTGTTCAAAGAGGGGCAAACCCCGACGAGCGTGCTGCTAACGCTTGCCGCTGAGGACTCAAATTCACACATTGAAGTAATGCGAGAACTAGCCACACTACTGGCAGATCCGAAAAACATTGAAGCTCTCGCTCAATCTCAGAATGCAGATGAAGCGTATTGCCATATGACGGTTGGCTCCTAAACCGAAGAGTCCATTGGCAACCTGTCCGATGGAACGTATTTTGTGCACAAAGGTATACAGGCCTTTTGCAATAGTGTCTTACGTTGGTTACCTACGTGGAAGGAGTACGTAATATGCCAGTTATAGACTTTATCGTTAACGTGCTATCAACGCCTGCAATTCTTGTTGGCCTTGTATCCCTTCTCGGTATGGTGCTTCAGAAGAAACCGATTGAGGAACTTGTAAAAGGAACTCTGAAGACCATTGTTGGCTTCTTGGTTCTTTCTGCCGGAGCGAGTTTCCTTCAGTCGGGGTCACTGCTTGCATTTTGGTGAGTTTTTTAATTATGCCTTCAATATGCAGGGAGTTGTTCCCAACAATGAGGCAGCCGTATCGATGGCGCTTCAGGACTTTGGTCAGGCTACCGCAATCATTATGTGTCTGAGTATGGTTCTCAACATTGTCCTTGCACGTTTTTCTCGCATGCACTATATCTTCCTAACAGGTCACCATACGTTTTATATGGCAGTTATGCTCGCTATCATTTTGCACATCGGAGGCCTTGACGGTTGGATGCTCTACATTTCAAGTGCGTGTCTCTTGGGTCTCATCATGGTTCTCTCGCCAGCATATTGTCAGCCGACCATGCGTAAGGTCACAGGCAGTGATTCTGTTGCTCTTGGTCACTTTGGCGGTGTTGGATATTGGCTTTCTGGAATGGTTGGTAAACTTTTTGCTTCTGATCGCGAAAATAGTACCGAGAAGCTCCAGTTTTCCAAGCGGCTGATCTTCCTGCGTGACAACTTTGTTGGAGGAATTCTTGGTTTGATCTTGCTGGGTCTCATTAACGCAAGCCTCGTTCCTCTCGCTCTTATTCTTCCTGGCGTTGTGCCTCACTTCTTCTGCGGTGCTACGGCTGGTGTCTTTGGTAATGCTGAAGGTGGTATAAAGGGCTGTGCTGCTGGCGCGTTTGCTCACGGCCTGCTTATTACTTTCCTTCCTGCATTTTGTATGCCGGTCTTTACGAGCATGGGCTTTACGTCCGCAATGTTCTCTGACGCCGACTTCTCGGTCATGGCGCTTATTTTTGGTAACGTTGCGCTTAATGCACAGGGGCTCATTCTTACTATCATCTGCATCGTTTGCTTCTTGCTTCCGATTTTCTACAACTTTGTTGCTCCCAAGCACGAGGTATCTGAAACAGTAGAGAAGACAACAAAGTAAAACACTCTTTCATGCTCTTTGGACATAGACACCAAAAAGCGTGATTTGTTCATGAAATCTGTACTGGCATATGCCAATTATAGAAGGAGAAAAAATGGCGATTCAAAAGATTCTTTGCTGCTGTGGCAGTGGCCTTGGTTCAAGTCTTATGGTTGAAATGAACGTTCAAGATGTCCTCAAAGATCTTGGTGTTGATGGCGTTGAAGTCGAGCATTCGACCGTTTCTGACGTTATGCCCGGAGCTGCCGATCTGTTCATCGTTGGCCGCGATCTCGGCTCGTGATTCTTCTGGTGATGAACCTGCTTTTCAATCAGCGGTTCAAGCACGCAAACGCACAGTACCAAGAGGCGTTCAAAAAGTATCAAGCGTTTCGTCGCGCATGAGGGTACACTTCTGTAAAGAAGAACTCGGAGGTTCTATGGAGACGCTTGGCGAGAAGAACAATCTTGTGGATATGGCATTGCGGCAGGAAGTCGCGCACGGCGTAGACGATACACGCGCCGTGCGTGTTGCGTGTCAGCCCGACGCCGTGAACAAACCAGATATCGTGCATCAGTCCAACGCTACACACCAACTCGA
>CAKARF010000010.1 GCA_916720465.1 uncultured Atopobium sp.
CGCCTGCGCAGCGCCGTTGACTCCATGGAGCTCATCTGCGGACACGACTGGTGGCCAGTTCCTAGCTACAACAAGATGCTCTTCTACGTCTAGTTCTTCATCAGAGCTTCTTGGCGAGAAACCCGGTCTTCTCGCCACTCCATCTTTACAGCAAAACGGCTCAGTTTACCTGGGCCGTTTTTTGGTGTCCAAATGCGTAACGTATGGAAAGAGCTATGCGTTGACCAACTTACTGTAGATAGCATGAACGTCTTCAAGCTTGATGAGATTGCCTTCAGCATCGGTGGGAGCAGGAGCTATCTGCATTGATTCGCTCACTGCTGTCAAATTGAGACGGCTTGCATACCAAGGAGTTGGCGTTCCCTCAATAACTGGCGAGAAGAACGAGTCCATTTCTCCCATATGCTCAGCAGCGTCTCGTTTAGTAATAAATTCCTGCCATAAATACGCTGAATACGTATGTTTTGACCCCTGACATACAAATGACCTTATCGTAGAGAAATAAGAAACGCCTGGCAGAATGACTGAAAGATTATCAAAATCGTCTTTGGTAATTGCCCTATACGCAGCACTCAGCGGACAAACACAAGCCCTATACTTGCCAAATCCTGTGTCTCTAATAGCTTGATAGGTGCTCTCAGAAAATGCGTCAACATTTTCAAACAGACTTTGGATAATTTCAGCCCCTTTATCCAGTCCATACTGACCTAAAAAGAGCGATTCAAACTTCTTTCCCGCATACGTAAGTGTGGGGTCAGGAATAACATACCTTCCACGCAGGCCATCTGTAAGAAGATCGGTCCATTCGCGTGGGCGCTGAATTTTTTTCTCGTTAAGACGCTCTTGATTTACAAGTAAAACCAATGGATCTGCAGCGTAAGCATACCAGTGTCCAGTGGCGTCAAAAAACTCTGGACGCACGTACTGGTCTGTTGAAGAAACTTCATATGGCTGACAATATGCGGAAGCTTCAAAATTTTGCATGAGAGCTTCACTTGCCAGAAAAATAACATCGGGTTTCTCAAAACCCCAATCAGTGTCAGATTTAGTATCAGAAGTTTCAGACTCCGCGCTCTTACCAGAAGCGTATGTTTGCTTAATAAACTCCTGAATTTCTTCCTCTGTTGCCTCACCCACCGTAACAGGCAGAGAAAACATTCTTGAATATGTTTCTACCAGGGGCTTTACCGCTTCTTTTGAGGTGCAAAGCAGATTGAGAGAGCCTTCTCGTTGTGCAAGTTGAATGAGCGCTCGAGCGTAGCCCGGAACTTTTGAATTGAGCTGTGGAGGGAGAAGTTCCTGCTGAACATAAGAAATTCCTGGACTTAAAACGTTTGCTACGGTTGCTATTACGGGCGCAGCAACCGCTGAGACAGCCAGGATGATAAATGAGGTTCGTGTAACAGAAGTGGCAGTTGGTGGAGTGATCTTCTCGTCAGGGTCTTTTGATCCAAAAGTTTTATGCAGCTTCTGGCGCAGACATTCTGGGATAAACTTCACGCTACCTCCTTACCTGCTACTCAGTCCATGTGGTCAAACAAATTTTATCCAAAAAAAGCTTTTAGTCCAATCAGGATAAGCACCACGCCACCGACCATCTCGGCGCGATCACCCAAAAGTGAGCCGAGTTTTTTACCAATAAACAATGCAATGGTGCAGAGAATAGCGGTAATAACGCCAAAGAGTGTCGAGGCAACCAAAATGTCTACGCTATGTGCCCTAAAACTTACACCAACAGCAAATGCATCAATTGCCGTAGCAACAGCTTGAAACACTAGCTTGCCATAAGAGAGCGTTGTAGCACCTTGCTGAGCGCCTTGCTGAGCTTCTTCCTCATCTTCTTCAGAAGCATCTTCTTTGAGCGCCTTATAGCCGCTGTACAGCATGTTTGAACCAATGAAGCCAAGAATAACCAACGAGACAATACCTGCGTACTTCTCAATCAACTCTGCTGCAATGCCACCAACAAAATAACCGGCAAGAGGCATGCCAAACTGAAAGAGACCAAAGAAAAGAGGCATACGCATAAGGCGAGAAAACCTATGGTCATCAAAGGCAAAAGTGTTAGAGATAGTGACAGAGAACGCATCTGTTGCAAGCGCCACACCCATCATTAAAATTTCAAGTAGACCCATGTGTAAGTTCCCAAGTATCATTAATTTTTGTAACACAAAGATGAAATTTTAACGCGTATGAGCGTTTTTCAGCTACTCTTATATTGAAAAACTACAAGGAGTGTTATGCCTGCTTTAATAACCCACTATCTGTTTGGCGCAGAGGTGGTTCATGATTTACCGCAAGAGCTTGTTGCAACTGATGCAGAAGTCAATGCATTCCTGCTTGGAAACCAGGGTCCTGATCCCTTCCTAGCACGTCATCTTGCCTGGCCAAACCACTCGCTTGCCTGCAATAGACTACATCGTCGTATGCATGCAGGTCATATTGTTGACGCATTTTTATCCATTCGTGATGGTGTTTCTCGCCTACCGCAGAGCGACATGCCCGCTGGTCGTGCGTTTGCGCTTGGCCTCTTAGCGCACTACGCGCTGGATAGAATTGTCCATCCGTTTGTATATTCCCAGCAAGATGCACTGATTGAGGCGGAGCCATCTCTCAAAAATGCCTATAGAGAGCTCCATCCTATTATCGAAACGGATTTGGATTCATATCTTCTTTGGCACATGCGCCACACTACCGTTGAGACGTTCCCACCAGCTGAGGTGCTTGAAGCAGTTGAATCAACCAAGCACGTTGGTGGTGCGCTCTTCTCGCAAGTAGCGCTTCAAGTATTTGACCTTAATGTTGGCGTTGGTGAGTACGAGAAGGCCCTTCAGGATTACGCCCGCATCTACCACACCGTAGAGCGCACTGATCCTAAGTACACTACTAAGCTTCCTGACGTTTTGTATAAAACCGAAAAGTTCATGCGTCCTTCAAACAATTCTTACGTTGCCGCGATGGCTCATCGTATTGTTAAGACTGAAGACTTCCCTACGGCAAATCTCAAGCGTCTGCCTTGGAAAGAACCTTATACCGGAGAGATCAAGACTGAAAGCATTCTTGATCTTATGGATGAAGCTCGTGAGTTCTACAAAGAGCTTGTTCAGGCAACTATTTTAGGTCAGCGAATTACTCTGGAAGAGCTGGTTGATGGCATCAATTACATGGGTAAGCCCGTTGTAGAAATGGTTGATGACGAGGACTAACTCGCAACAAAATACAAATGCGTTGAGCATTCAAACACGTAAGAGAAAAGGCAACTACTTGAGTAGCTGCCTTTTTTACTAACACTTATCTACAATCTGGCGCATGCTGTAAAAGCGCATGCTATAAAAACACATACCGTAAAAGTTGATTTTACAGAAGTGCTTCTTCCCATGCAGGCTCTTTAAATCCAAGAAGAATGGTATTGCCTGCAACAACCAATGGGCGCTTGACCAGCATACCCGTGGTAGCAAGCAAATTATAGGCGTCACTATCGCTCATACCTGCATCAAGCTGCTCCTTGATGTTATTATCGCGATATACCATACCTGAAGTGTTGAAGAACTTTCTGATAGAAAGACCGCTCAGCTTGTGCCATTCAGCAAGCTCTTCTGCAGTTGGATTCTCCTCTTTAATATCACGCAAAGTATAAGAAACACCATGCTCATCAAGCCATTTGAGGGCTCTCTTACACGTAGTGCAGCGAGAATAACAAAGAACCAAAATGTTTTTATCTACCATGACTGTTTCCTCTTGGATAGATTATCGATTGCATAAGCGCAAACTATTTTGAGTAGAAAGCAATCCTAAAATCAATATTCCTAGAGATATACCATAGAGCATACCAACAAATAGATCATTAACGTTTGATGCCACACTCAGGATGATTGCTAAAATCAAAAACATCATTCCAAGAGAAACATACTTACTTTTTAGTAGGTTCATTTTTTCGTCTCCTTTTCCTATAGTTTCCAGATAGTTTAACTCTTCACCTTGTTACTGAACATGCGCATTTATGCAGGTGCCTGACCTGTTTCAAGAATTTGCTGGAGCGCCACCTCATCAAGCACGGGAACACCCAAGCTCTCAGCCTTTGTAAGCTTAGATCCCGCGGCTTCTCCTGCTACTACAAAGCTAGTCTTTTTGGATACAGAGCCGGAAACCTTTGCTCCCATGGCTTTAAGCTGGGCACCAGCCTCATCACGTGTGAAGTGTTCAAGAGTTCCCGTTAAAACAAACGTAAGCCCAGCAAGTGTCTGAGGAAGCTCGTTTTCTGGCTTCTCTTCCTCGAGCACTACGCCTGCCTGACGAAGACGCTCAATAACGGCAACATTTTCTGGTATCGAGAAGAACTCGTGTACAGATTCTGCAATCTTGGGGCCAATACCTGGGATTTCAGCGATTTTCTCGACAGGAGCTATAGCAAGCGCCTGGATAGAACCAAACTCCTGAGCAAGAAGCTCTGCAACGTTAGCGCCAACATGCCTCATGCCAATACCAAAGAGCACGCGGCCAAGACCTCTTGTCTTTGATTCCTCAACCTGCGCCATAACCTTCTTGGCAATGGTGTGACCCACAGGAATGCTGTCACCAGAAAGGTGATCTGCAGTATCAGTATCATACACACGGCCCGTAGGCATGCTGGCCAGCGTCTCTTCAGTGAGTTTGTCGTAGAAGTCAGCAACGTCAGAGAGGACGCCTTCTTCAACCATGCGGTTAATAAGCTCGTCACCAAGGCCGTCAATGTCCATGGCCTTACGGCTGCCCCAGTGAATCAGGCGTTCAACTGCCTGAGCAGGGCAATCAATAGAGACGCAGCGGAAAGCCACTTCTCCTTCTTCCTGAATAACAGGGCTACCACAGCTTGGGCAGGTAGTTGGCATCTGAAACTCAACAGCATCTGCAGGTCGAAGACTCAAAACTGGTCCTACAACCTCTGGAATAACATCTCCTGCCTTGTGGACAATGATGGTGTCGCCCTCGCGCACGTTTTTGCGACGAATCTCATCAAGGTTGTGGAGAGTTGCGCGCGCAATGGTAGAACCCGCAACCGTGACGGGATCAAACTCAGCAACAGGTGTGAGTACACCCGTACGACCAACTTGAATACGAATTTCTCGCAAAACGGTTTGCTTTTCCTCAGGTGGGAACTTAAATGCAATAGCCCAACGCGGAGCGCGAGAAGTAAATCCTAGAGCTTCTTGGCTGGCAAACGAATCAACCTTTACCACCACGCCGTCAATGTCGTAGTTAAGGTCTCCTCGCTGCTCAAGAGCTTGCGCACAGAAATCATGAACCTCATGAGCGCTCAGGCAACGACGGGCATGAGGATTAACATTAAAGCCGCAGCTACGAAGCCAGTTCAAGAACTCCCACTGACTGTGAACATCAAGAGGACCCTCATCGGCCACTGCGTAGATAAAGGTCTCGAGGTCTCGATGAGCGGTAATCTTTGGATCCTTCTGACGCAAAGATCCAGCGGCCGCATTTCTTGGGTTAGCAAAAGGCTGTTTACCTGCAGCATCCGCATCTTCATTCAAACGAATAAAGGAATGCTTTGGCATATAGACCTCACCACGCACCTCAATGCTCTGGTTAAGACCCCTATTTTCAACCTGCTCAAGTCCTGCAAGTGCAAGTTCTCTTGGTACGTCAGAGATAGTCAAAACGTTTGCCGTAACGTTTTCTCCCGTACTACCATCACCTCGTGTAGCAGCACGTACAAACTGACCGTCACGATACGTGAGCGCAACACCTAAGCCGTCAATCTTAAGCTCACAGGTATATGCCACAGGGTTTGTAGGTGACGCACCAAGAGCCTCATCTATCCTGGAAAGCCATGCATCCAGCTCCTCTAAGTTCATGGCGTCGTCCATGGAATACATGCGCGCGGCATGCTGGACAGGCTCAAACTGTTCAGAAACGTAACCACCTACGCGCTGGGTATAGCTATCCTCAGTTACAAGCTCTGGATATGCTGCCTCAAGCTGCTGAAGCTCAATAAGAAGGCGGTCAAACTCAGCGTCGGTAAGCTCTGGATTATCAAGAGCATAGTAGGCATATGCTGCATGGTTCAAAATCCTGTTAAGCTCCGCTGCGCGAGCGGCATCTTTTGGCGAAAGTGCTGCCATTACTACTCCAAACATAAAAACGTAGGTGCAAGAAATCTTGCACCTACCAGGTATTTATTTGCGTCCTCTTAAGGTTCTACCAAGAGCCTTAAGGGCTTCTCGACGTGCGCTGCCATAAGGTGCAATGGGGTCAATAATCTTGCGCAGAGGACTTGCATCAGAAAGCGCACGCTCGTGGAACTCTGTGACGTCGGAGTCATTTCTAGCACCTGGCACCATGTCCTGGATAATAACCTCGTAGAACGGAGTGTTGCGCGCGTACTTCCAGAAATAGGAAGCCAAATCACAGCTGGCGTTCTGCCAAGGCTTAATAGCACCAGCAAAGTGAACAATCTTTGGAGCACGACGTGCTGCTTGATAATCATCAAAAACGCTGTTTGGTGCCATTGGATAGAGTTTCTCGGCACGTCCAAAAATGTTATGCGTTACGTTCCAATCAGCAGGGAGATAGACAACGCGGCCCTGGCACTCGCTGTTCAGAATATCTTGATCGTTGTAGATAAAGATTGGATTGGATGCAATACGTAACCACTCTGGAACAGTGTGATAACGGCGCAGCTCAGCAGTATTGAAGACCATAACTCCCGCCTGGAAGTAGGCATAAGGATTCTTGAGGTTAAGCACGTCAAGGCTGTACTTCATGCGGTCTCCACCGCGAACGTTAAGGTTTGCCAGATAGTCAATATCAAGCGTTGCCGCAATAAGATTGTTGCCCATTCTTACGTCATACAGTTCAGCAACATTACCGTTAACCACAAGATCAGAGTCAAGATAGACAACCTTATCGTAAGCAGAAAGAATGTCTTGAGCCAAGAAGCGGAAGTACGTTTCAACACTAATATGAGCGTTATTAGTGTCTAGCTTGTAGTCTTTGACCATGCGCCACACGTTATAGAACGTAATACGAGCATTCTTATAACGCGAGAAATACTTCTTAACCAGCTCCTGCTTTGATCCGCCAATATTGGTGTTGAGAACGACTACATCGTAGAAACGGTTAGGATCGGCGTTTTCTAGCATTGAGCCCATAGCGCAGGTAAGAATTGGAACATAATTGTTGTCTGCCGCAAAAACAACAGGAACAACGTTCTGGCTTGCAATCTCAGGCTTCTCTTCAAAGAGAGGAATAAACTTCTGACGAGGCTCTGGATTGGTAAAGTGAATGCACTGGAGCTCTTTTACCTTCCAGTTTTTGCCCTCTGTACGCAGCATATGCATACGCCAGATATTAAAGAGGCGCTCAGTCAGATGACCTGGGGTTCTTAGGGCCTCTTTGCTGTACGTAGACATATCAGTACGGGCAGTCCACTCGTCAACAAGTGGGAACACCCATGCTGCATAGCGATCAAAGAGCTCTTTACGCATGATATACATGTTGCAGAAGCACTGCTGATGACCATTGAGAAAAGCGTTTACGTCCTCTGCATACTCTGGATGTCGCTCAACGATAAGCGCAGCCATGGTATCCATATCCTTTGGATGGAGTAGCGGAGCGGAATGGTACTGCTCAAGAGGTGTATTAGCGCTTCCAGGGAATTTGCTAATATCCTTTACCCCAGTGGTAATGAGGTCATAGCCCTCAATGCACTGAGCAATGGTCTGATCATCAAGACCATATTTCTTGATGGCATCCTCATCAATGAAGTCATCCATAACCTCACCAAACGGATTTTCTGGATAAACCGTATCGGTAAAGTTGAAGTAGCGACGATAATGACCAAAGCCAACATAGCGAACATTGGTAATGTTCTTCCATGCCCAATACTGTGTAGTCATCTCACAGTACATGGGGTTTTTCTCGGTAATGGTATCGCCCTCATCGTCATGGAGCATGTACGTAAAGCGATTGGTCTTCTGGCCTGGTCCTACCTGGATAGGCTGAAGGTAGTTACTTGCGGGAACATCAACATCTTTGTGAGAAGTAATCAGAATGCGAATAGGCTGCTGCTCAAACATCTTTACCATGTGCTTTCTCTCTAGATATTCCATGTGCTCATCGGCAAACTGTTTCATGCGAACTGCCCTATCAAACGACAGTCCCTCATCCTGATGCATGAGAGCGGCATATTTCTTTGCATATGTCCTATAGCGATATGCATCGCTGTCTTCTGGAAGCTCTGTACCAGTGGCAATGGCCTCGTATGCTTTATCTCTTACAAAGCGATAGAGCTCTCGAGCAGCTACTGATGGTCCAAAGAGAATGGCAAACGGCTCAAGGGCTGCCTCTTGATCTTCAGGAGCAAGACGAGACTTCCAGTCTCCAATCAAAAGCTCCATCAGTTTGTGCTTCATACCTTCAAAAGACCTCACGTAAGCAGCATTGTCTGCTTTGCCAATATAAAGCTCTGTCTGTTCAATATTGTCTAAGAACTGATAACAGAACTCACCAAACTTATCTAAAGAAATGCGAGAAGCTCCTGTTACACCAATACCAAAGTGGTAGAGAAGACCTCTGCAGGATTCAAATCCATCAGCAGACTGAGCCTTATCGGAAAGAACAAATACCTCATAGGCATCTTCTGCTCTTACTAGACGCTCTGAAGTCATCTCTGCAAAAGCAGAACGGAAAAGCTCTCCACGATATAGACGCTGTGTAGTACGCCAATCAATCTTCTGGCCATAACCTTCATCGTAGATAGCACAAAGGACTTCTTCACCCTGTGTTAAGTGGGACTGCTGGTTGATGAAGTTACCAAAGCCTTCTGCCTCAGCTTCACTTACACCATTTTCTGGAATAACAGTAATGCCCAGATGAAGAATATCAACAGGGTTCTGATCAATACGAGCAACTACCTGCTCAAGAAAATCAGGAGTAACCTCATCATCACCGTCTAGGCAAAAGACCCACTCGCCTTTTGTATGAGCTGCAGCAGTTTTACGTGCAAGATGAAGTCCCTGGTTAGTTGCATGAGTAACAACTTTGAACCTTTTGTCATCCCCTACTGCCGTAACGATTTTCTCTGGAGTGGAATCTGTTGAGGCGTCATCAACAATAATTGCTTCAAAATCACCAAACGTCTGATTCTTTACGCTTTGAATACAACGCCCAATGTACGATTCGATGTTGTATGCAGGAATTACAAAAGAAACCTTAGGCATACCAACTCCTTATAAATAAGCAATCTCAACTATCTTCTATCTTATCTAAAATGTGCCTCTCTTGGGCGTGCAAAAGATGTCTACTCGACGCTCTTCAAGCTCTCCACCATATCAATATTTTTGAGTTTTGGCCGCATGGCAACATACACTAACAGCGAGAAAACAAGCGTAAGTCCAAAGGCAAACCAATAACTTGGTGCATGGATAGCTCGACCAAACATAACAAGATCAATCTCAGCAGTTTGGACTACAAATCCCTCAAGATAGGTGCCTAGAACAAGTCCAAAGAGCGCTCCAAACACGGCGAGAAGCGCAATCTCTCTAAAGACATAGGCATCAACTTCATGACGCGTAAATCCAAGTACTTTGAGGCTTGCAATTTCTCTAATACGCTCTTCAATATTGATATTGGTGAGGTTATACAAGACGATAAATGCCAGCAGAGCTGCAGCCACAATAAGAATAGCTACAACACGGTTAACTACGGCAAGTGATTCTCTATAGGTGCGGATAGCTTCATTGACGTCATCAACAGTTGCAACTCCTGTCTGGTTAATAAGCTTTTCTCCAAATGCCTCTCTCGTTGCCTGATCTTCGGGAAGCGTTGCATACCAGCCGTCCGCTGCTTGATCTCGAATACCTAGAGAGTGCCATGCTGAAGGTCCCAGATACAGATACGACCCTACGTAATTCTCGGCAACTCCTGTAACAGTAAGCGTACTTGGCTCGCCAGAAACGTTTCCGATTCTGTCTTGAGCATAGACCTGAACGGTATCTCCCACACCTACCCCAAGCCGTTTTGCAAGCTTTTCTGTAATTACAACCGAATCTTCTCCAAGCTCTATTGTTTGACCAGAAAGACGATTGCGCAGGGTAGCTAAGCCCGTGAGGTCTTGAAGAGAATCGCTGGTCATAATAGTTGTTCTTGTCAGTGAGCCTGCCTTTTGCGTACGAGACTCAAGAAGAACATTTTCTCTGGTTATGCGATGAATATTTGTGGCGCCCACTTGATTGAGCTGTGCATTAATCTGATCAGCTTCTTCCTCAGAAACATCGGAGGTCATTCCCACAATGTAGTCATAATGCGAGATAGCTGGCCATTGGTTATCAATGATGTCGCTAATAGAATCTCTAAGGCCAAAAGCCACTAATAAGAGTGCGGTACATCCAGCAATTCCCACCAGCGTCATAATCAAGCGTCGCTTATAGCGGACAAGGTTTCTGATTGTAACTTTCCACGAGAAAGACAATCTGGACCATAGAGGCTTAACGCGCTCAAGCAAAATCTTTGAGCCCGCTTTTGGAGCTTTTGGAAGCATGAGACTAGAAGGCTCTTCTTTCAGAGAGGATAAAACGGCAGCCATGGTTGAAAGAAGTGTGATGCCTATACCAGAAAGTCCCGAAAGCAGCGCACTATCTAGCTGAATAGGGTAAGGAGCTCCCCCATTTGGGATGGTGTAAATAGACCCGTAAGCAGAAACAATAACGCCTGGCAGTACCTGACTTAAACATGCTATGCCAATAACAGCGCCTAAAAGCGAAGCGGACAAGGCATATAACAGGTACTTTGTCGCAATCTGAACAGTCGAATAGCCAAGCGCCTTATGAACACCAATGAGCGTACGCTCTTCAGATACCATGCGCGTCATGCTGGTAAGTGACACCAAAGCAGCTACCAAGAAGAACATCAGCGGGAACACATTAGCAATATCGTTGATACGCTCAGAGTCTGCTTGATACGCTGCAACGCCAATCTCTTTTGTGCGATCAAGTACATACACATCGGGCTCTTTGAGCTCGTCAATTTTCTTTTGAGCCTCATCAATTTTTGCCTGGCCATCAGCAAGCTGCTTCTCAACCTCAGCACGTTGCTCCTCAAGGCTCTGTCTTCCCTCGTTAGTCTGAGCCTCTGCGTTTTGGAGAGCCGTTTGCCCTGCGTTCAGGCGGCTAAGCGACGCAGCGAGTTTTTCCTGAGCTGCAGACAGCTGATCTGCAGTAGCACCTCTCGCCTCACTCAAATCCTGACGCGCCTGAGCTACCTGAGACTCTGCCTCATGCAGTTGAGCCGTACGCTGATCTAGCTCTTCTCGCGCGGCTGCTAAAGCCTGCTGCTGGGAAGTCAGCTCTGTCTCTGCGGCGCTAATCTGCGCCTGTGTGGCGAGAAGAGCATCTACTTGCGAGGTTGGTAGACCTAAAGCACTGAGCTGCTGCTGTGCTTCTTCAAGTGTAGAAGCCGTAATTCCTTGCGCAGCAAGTCCTGCGAGATACGCATCTCTACCCGCTTCAAACGCACTCTTTTGCTGTGTAAACGTTGCTTGTCCTGCATTGTAGGCCGCAAGGCCAGCCTGATACTGAGCCTCTCCTGCACTAAGCTCAGCCGTTCCCTGGGCTATCTGAGCCTCTGAAGCTGTAATCTGAGCTTCCGCTTGAGCAAATTGCTGCTCAGCACTGTAGCGCGAAGCTGTAAGCTGCTGACGCCCTGCATCATATTGCTTCTGGCCATCATCCAGCTTTTGCTGCTGGGCGGAAATTTGTGCCTCCGCGTCGTCCAGCTTCTTCTGAGCATCCCCTAGTTTATCCGCGGCCTCTTGTCTTGATTGCTCCAGCTTTTGACGAGCCTCATCAACTTGAGCCTGAGCGTCATCTTTGAGCTCTTGCAAACGAAGAGCAGCAAGCGACGGATTCATCTGTGTAATTCGTTCTGCAACGCTATCAACTGCACTCTGATACGCAGATGAACCGCTCTTATACCTGGTGGCACCCTGAACCGTCAAATACACTTCGGTATAAGGATCATCATCTGCAAAAGCATCTTCCGTGACATACACAAATTGCTGCACAATGCCATTGCCTAACGATGTAGTACCAAAATTGCTGACATACGGATACGTTGGCGCATTTACAAAACCAACAACCGTGTACGAGCCGCCCTTTAAATGAACGCCGTTTGAAGTATCTGGCAGCTCAATCTGTTGACCAAGGCTAATATCTGCACGTTTCTTGGGATCAGCGCTCATCACGCACTCGTAAGGCCCTTGAGGAAGCCTTCCCTCAACAACTGTTGGTTGATTAAGCTCACCAGGTCTAAAAGAACTCACGCGAGCAGTAGATTGCGAAGATGTCAGTGTAGCCATAACGTCTACCGTGCGAGAAGGCATAACTGCCTCAACGCCCTCGACAGAAGCAAGAGCATGCACGTCCTTCTCGCTTAATCCAAGCGTTGAGATGACGCGAAGGTCATAAAGATGCTGGTTTGCGTAAAACGTATGAGCCGCTTCTTGCATGTCAGGGCTGGCCATTTTGAGTCCCGCAAAGAAGCCGCAGCCCAACGCCACAATTCCTGCAATTGCAAGAAATCTGGCGAGAGACCCTTTGATAGTCCGAGTAATCTCGGTAAAAAGAGCGTGGGGCATAACTACCACTCGACAGTAAGCGCGTCGGCTGGGTGCTTATTAATTTCTACCGATTGAGCTTGACCCTCTTTAACGTGAATTACCCTATCGGCAATTTGAGTGAACGCAAAGTTGTGCGTAACAATAGCCACAGTTTTATGCTGTTCTTTACACATATCCTGCAAAAGCTTAAGAATTTGCTTTCCTGTTTTATAATCCAGCGCACCTGTTGGCTCATCGCAAAGCAAAAGACGCGGGTTCTTTGCCAAAGCACGCGCAATAGAAACACGTTGCTGTTCTCCACCAGAGAGTTGAGCTGGGAAGTTATCCATACGATGCTCAAGGCCAACAGCTCGAAGTGCATCTTCTGGCTGCATGGGGTCAAGACAAATCTGAGAAGCAAGCTCAACGTTTTCTTTTGCAGTGAGATTAGGAACAAGATTGTAAAACTGGAAAACAAAGCCGATGTCGTGACGGCGATAGAGCGTTCTTTCTTTTTCTGAAAGCCCGCCAATTTCTTTTCCGTCTAAATAAATAGACCCGGAGGTACAGGTATCCATACCTCCGAGCATATTTAAGACAGTTGTTTTACCGGCGCCTGATGGGCCTACAATTACGCAAAGCTCTCCTTCTTCTATGGAGAAGTTCATGTCATGGACAGCGTTTACCTTGACGGAACCCATGGTATACGTCTTTGTTACCTCTTTGAATTCAACAAAAGACATACGTTTCTCCTATGAGAAAAGATAACTCTCCTGAACAAGAGGATGTGTGCGTGAGGAGCTACTCCTGTGGAGCCTCAGGTGCTGCAGGAGCCTCAGGAGCGACGGTTGTGACAGTTGCTTCTGGAGCAGGTGCTGCTGTAGCCTCTGCAGTTACAGGGACAACAGGAGCAACCTCTGCGCCCTCAGTAGCAAGAGGCATTGGAGCAACAACAACCTCTTCCTCCTCAAGATCAGCCTGACGCTGGTCAAACTCTTTCTTAGCACGAACCCAAATAAGAAGCGCAAGAAGAGCGGCAAAGAGCAGGAAGGTAACAATCATGATGTTAAGAATAAGGGTGGTGAAGTTCACTGCCTGGCTGATAGAAATCATCACAGATAGCTCGGTAAGTGCGGAAGTCAAACCAACTACAGAGAGAATGGAAAGACCCCACCTAAGACGAGGACGGAAGCCCCTCAAAAGACCTGAAACCGCAGCAAAAAGATAGCATAGGAAAATAATGTAGGTAATACGTGCAAGAATCAGAGAAATAGGATTTGTCTGACGAGTTGCAAAGTTAAATACCGTGTGGAAATAGCTGAGATACTGAACTGGCGCAACAAAATCAATGACAATAAAAATGAGAGCCACAATTGCTGGAATGGCAATTTTTGCTTTGGGGTTCATGAAACCTCCTCGATTTCTTTATACGACCTGTCTATTTTATCGTATAAACCTATGACCAGTGCGGTAAGTCATGAAAGTCTTTTATATGGTCTTGAGCTTCTTGTTCTCTTTCTGCTAAAGCCTCTCTTAAACCCTTCAATGCATCAAAGGGCATGAATATTTTTGCTCTGTTTGCCCGAGACATGCGAGGATGTCCATAGTGCATCTGCGATGCAAACGCGTCCTCTTTTGCACCATCTTCCACTGGCGAGAAACCCTGTCTAGGCTTCATTGGTTTCTTCTCCACTACGGTGTCCTCCAATCTGAGCATTTCTCTGCCGTGCAGTTGCTTCGGGAAGTAGGTCCATAGCTTTGAGCAAAGAGTTCTTTCCAAACTTCTTCTTTATGGCGTTGATAGTATCTTGGCGCTGGCGCTCTTTCTCTAAAACGGTATTGTCCTGGAAAAGCGACGTCTGAATACCCGATCCCGTTTCTTCTTGAGTGTTTCCAAAGGTAAGGCCAACGCGATGCACGCTTTCTGAAGGTATTACGCGCTCGTCAAAGAAAGACAAAACTTCTGCCATAAGCTCATCTCTAGAGTTAGTGGGGTAAGAGAGTTTCCTAGTACCGCTGCTGGAGGGAATATGTCTTCTCCAGCTCCTATAATCTCCTGTTTGCCTCAGCTCTTCCATCTGGCTCTCTGTTGCCGAGTAGCCAATATAGATACCAATAGAAGAGCAAACGAGCTTTTGTGTTACAAGCTCTAAGGACAGCGCCTCAACCATCTCTTTAAAGATAAGACGAGCACCCTCTGTGTCTCTATTGTGATCAAAGACCTGTGCCGTTGAGACAGAATGACTTTGAGACTTATAGGCCTTAATATCTGCAATAGTAGTTGGTTCAATACCCCACGCGTGATCAATAAGAATCTCTGCATCAACACCAAATTCTTTATACAAAGGCTCTGTAGGAGCCATGGCAAGCTGTCCCATGGTATGAATATTCATTGCCGCAAGACGCTTTTGAATACCTGCACCAATATGCCAAAAATCAGTTAGAGGTTTATGGTTCCAGAGTTTAAGCTTGTACGATTCTTCATCAAGCTCGCCAAAGAAGTTGGGGCTGTGCTTTGCCGTAATATCAAGCGCAATTTTTGCCAGATACAAGTTTGGACCCAAACCACAGGTAGCAGGAATGCCAGTAGTTTTTGCTACATCTGCACGGATTTTCTCGCCCAACTCTCTTGCCGTGCATCCATAAAGCGATAAGTACGGTGTTACATCAATAAATGCCTCGTCAATGGAGTACACGTGGATGTCTTCCGGTGCAATATATTTGAGGTACACCGAATAAACGTCTGCAGAGCGCTCCACATACAGGGCCATGCGAGGAGGAGCTACCTCGTACGTAAGATTTTTGGGAATCTCAAAAACGCGGCAACGTCCAGGAACACCCAACGCACGAAGCGCCGGTGAAACCGCCAAACAGATTGTCTTTTCCGTCCTGGTAAGATCAGCCACAACAAGCTTGGCCTTCATGGGATCAAGGCCTCGCTCAACGCACTCAACTGATGCGTAAAAACTCTTTAGATCAATAACCAGGTACTGTTTTTGAGAAGGTGCCATGGCCTAGATAAGCACAATGCCTTGAGAAACTTTTTCTGCCACGTCATTACCTACAAGATAACGAACAATCTCAAGACCAAACTTAAGGGCTGTTCCGGCACCCTGACTGGTAATAAAAGAGCCATCAACACAAACCGCATCTTGCGAAAGATTGGCGCCATTCTCTGAAAGAACATGCTGGAAGCCTGGATTAGACGTAGCCTTCTTACCCGCAAGCAATCCACGCTTAGCATAAATTGAAGGAGCAGCACAGATTGCAGCAAGCGCACGTCCATCTGCTGCAAACGCATCAACTGCCTGCATAAGTGGCTCACAAGCCTCAAGATTAGTGGTTCCAGGAAGACCTCCAGGAAGCACCAACATGCTGTAATCATCAAACGAGACCTGACTGAGTAGCTTGTCTGTTAAAAAGGTAACCTGGTGAGAAGAAGTCACGCTCAAGGAATCAGAGATAGACACTTTGTCACAGGGAATACCTGCACGATACAGGACATCAACAACGCTCAGTCCCTCAATCTCTTCACAACCATCGGCAAAAAAGACAGCAACGCGCTTGTCAGTACATGGTGTAAACATCTGACTCCCTTCTCGACTAAAACTAGTACAAGTGTACGCCTTTTTACACAAAAAAGGACACTCAAGTTTGTGCTTGAGTGTCCAAAATTTTACCCAGTTAGACTGTTACAGGAAGTACCTGCCAAGCCCTCTATAACCTGGCGAGAAACTCTACTCCTCGCTAATGCCCTCGTTAATGGCCTGAGCAATAGCTTCCTGGTCATTAGAGCCACGAAGTAGAGACTTAAATTCATCTCTCATCAGAAGAACGGCGGTCTTAGAAAGAAGCTTGATGTGAGTGGTGCCAGCCTCTCCATCTGGAACAAGCAGTGCAATAGCAACATCAACGGGCTTCTCGTCAAAAGAAGGCCACTCAAGAGGGGTGTTGTTCTTGAAGACAAAGACAGCCGCATCCTTAATAGCAGCATCCTTTGCATGAGGAACTGCAAAACCATCAGTCATGCCGGTCTCGCCCATTTCCTCGCGAGCCAAAAAAGCGTTGTAGACAGCGTCTGCATCGTCAGTTACGCCAGCTTCCAGTGCCTTGTCAGCAATAAAACGCAGGACATCGTTACGGCTCGCTGCGTTCTGGTTTACAAAAACATTGTCTGCCTTAACAAAACCGCTCATGAATCTTCCTTCCGTATGTTTGAGCTTGGTGGCTCAATAACTTCGTATGTAGTAATAATACCCGCAATGAAACAAAATTTACCTTGAGAAACTTTACTTTAGAGCCATTCTTAAAATCTGTTGAACATCTGCTGCTTTAAGCTGCATAAAGTTACCCGCATGATCTCCACCGCGAGCATCAATAGTTCCTTCTGCCATCTGGAGAATGTCCTCTTCTGATGGGTCTACTCCAAGCTCGGCAAGGGAGGTTGGCATACCAATTGCATGACACCATTGATTCCAAGCTTCAATTCCTGCAAGGCCTGTAGCGGTTGGGTTGTGGAAGTTGTTTTGAACTCCAAACACATTGACTGCAAACTGCGCAAAACGCTCTGGATCTTGGCTTATAACGTACTTGGCCCAACTTGCCCAAATAGCCGTAAGGCCAGCACCGTGAGCTACGTCATACTTTGCGCTCAGCTCATGCTCAATTGCATGAGAAGCAAAATCGCTTACGCGACCAGTTCCAGTAAGTCCGCAGTGAGAAAGCGACGATGCCCAAAGCAAATCTGCACGCGCAGCGTAATTCTCTGGCTCTTTGACAGCAACCAGAACAGCTTCTTTTACGGTACGCAAGAGTCCCTCGGCAAGCTCGTCGGTGAGTGCCACGTCCTTCTCGAGCGTAAAGTAGCGCTCCATGGTGTGCATCATGATATCTGCGCCTGTTGACGCCGTCTGATAAGCGCTTACAGAATAAGTGAGCTCTGGGTTCATGATGGCAAAGCTAGGGCGACCACTCTGGTGGTGATACGAGCGCTTGAGAACGCGGCCATCAGCCAGCGTAATGTTCATGACGGAAGAGTCCGAGGTTTCAGAGCCAGTTCCTGCGATAGTAGAAATAACACCAATAGGAGCTGCCTTTGAAACACTGACCTTATGCAAATAGAGGTCTTCAAGAGAAACATCATTGGCTAAACCGTATGCAATAGCTTTAGCAGAATCCATGACAGATCCGCCGCCGATGGCCAAAATAAAGTCAACACCCTCACGTTTGCCCAGCTCTACAGCTTCTTCTGCAAGCTCTAATCGAGGATTAGGGACAACTCCACCACAGTCAACAAAAGCAATTCCAGCATTGCTTAGGAGCTGGTGGATCTGGTCAAGCAATCCGCTCTTTACCACGTGATTGCCGCCAAAATGCACCAGCACCTTGGTGCCTCCATGAGCAGAGACAAGCTCTGCTACACGAAGTTGAGTATCTTTTCCAAAAACCACCTGAGTAGGTACAACGTACTCAAAATTAACCATCACTAAAGCCCTTTCTTACCTACTCGAGCAATATCTTAAGCGCGAGGTTCTTCTCCCCACCAGAATGTTGCAACAGTTCCAGGACCAGTGTGAACGCCAATTGTTGCACCAATAGTAAAGATGTTGATATCACCGGTCTGTGGAAGCTTTTCTTGAATAAGCTCTTTAACAGCCTGAGCATCAGAAGCACACTCGGAGTTAGAGATAAACACTTTACGTGTGTAAGAACTGCCCTGCTCTACAGTTTGAGTCATAATCTCGACAACGCGAGCAATTGCCTTCTTTTTGCCACGCGCCTTCTCTTTAACAGCCAAAGAACCGTCGGCCTCGATATCCATAACAGGACAAATGTTAAGCATGCCGCCAAGCAGGCCAGCGGTCTTGGAAATGCGACCACCACGGACAAAGAAGGTCAAGTCTGTTGAGAAGAACCATCCATACACACGGTGACGAGCCTCTTTAGCCCATGCAACTGCCTCGTCAAAAGACAGGCCCTCGTCGCGCTTATCGGCAAGACCGTCTACCAGCAAACCATAGCCAGAAGATGCCTGAAGAGAGTCGACAACCTCGATCTTTCTGTCAGGAAACTCCTGCTCAATTTCTACCTTTGCCTGGCAAGCAGACTCATACGTTCCAGAAACGCCAGAACTCAACGAAACATGAAGAACGTCTTTGCCCTCCTCAAGGAAAGGACGCCAGAAAGCCATGTACTCACCAATTGATACCTGTGAAGTACGGCACTCAGCGCCTGCAAGCATCTTTTTATAGAGGTCATCTGGTGAATTAGTGCGACCAAAGTCATCCTTGCACTGAACACCATCAAGCTCGTAGTTGAAATATACGTATTTCACATCACGTGACTGAAGGTACTTCTCACTTACATCGGCCGTAGAGCAACAGGTCAGAACGTAGTTGGACATACAAGTCTCCTTGAAATATCTTCTTGCATAAAACAAACGCACACTTATTTTTCTTGCAGATGTGAGTATACTTCTAATCTCATTTTTATGCTGCTTGTGGGGCGCTTCAAGTGCAAAATCACGTATACTTGCACGCGTTTGATTTTCTCAAATCACTACCTATACCTTAACTTTTACCTTCGACGGGAATGGATAGCGCGTGGCATCAACAGATCTTTCTACTAGAAACTCTTCCAAACTCACACTAGATACTTCTTCTGCACTTGTATGGAAGTTTGCCCTTCTTATCTGCGCGCTTATCTGGGGCGGGTCATTTGTTGTTATCAAGGATGCAATTAGTTACATCTCGGCAGCTTGGCTTATGACCTTACGTTTTGTCTTTGCTGTAGGTATTGTTGCCATCATCTTTAGAAAAAATCTCAAAGAGCACTTGGATGCCACGCATATCAAATATGGCGTGCTTTTAGGTGTTCTCAACGGTTTAGGATACCTGTTCCAAAACATGGCACTTGCCTATACAACCGCTGGTAAAGCAGCCTTTATTGCATCAATTTATTGCGCGATGATCCCGTTTGTAAACTGGCTCATTGCCAAGAAAAAGCCTCATGGAACCAGTATTTTTGCAGCCTTTTTATGCGTGGCTGGCATTGGCCTTATCTCGCTGGGCACTGATTTCTCGTTCTCGTTTGGCTTGGGCGAGCAGATGACATTGCTCTCAGCCATTATTTTTGCTTTTGACTTTGTGCTTATTGCCGAGCTTGCTCACAAATACGACATCATCACGCTTACGGTGGTGCAGCTTGGCGTGAGTGCTCTTCCCTGCCTTGTCTACGCCCTTTGCTTTGAGACCGTTCCTCAGTTTGCGACATTGTCCACAAATGCCTGGCTTGCCCTGGCCTACATCACTCTCATTGCTACCGCACTGACCGGTGTTTTGCAGAATCGTGCGCAGAAGTCAGTTGCTCCTGTTCAGGCTTCACTGATTATCTCTCTGGACAGTATTTTTGCAGCAGTTTTTGGCGTCATCTTCCTTGCCGAGGTTATTACCCCCACAATCTTCCTGGGCTTTATTGTTATCTTTGTTGCAATCTTTATCAGCGAGGTTGGCGAGAAACCCGCAGAGTCCCAAACTTCTTCAGAAAACTAAAGCTCTCTATACAATACGACCCTAAACAAAAAGCCCGCATACGCGGGCTTTTTTATTGCGCTTTGGAGCTCTTACATCTCACGAGAGCTCAGCATAGGCCCGTCAGACCAAAGGGTAATCTCTCCTGAAGCCAGTGTTTTAGGAACATCAATAAGACGCTGGTTGGAAGAACCTCTAAAACGCAAGGTAATATCGTAAAGGCTCTGAACCCATGGGCCGTCTACCAGAACATCAATGCAAGACAGGATGCGATCGGTATACTCTGTGTGCCATTTTCCCTCGGTCAACTGATCCCAGGTGTGACCTGAATACATCCAGATGCTCTTTTGTGGATAGGTAGCCCTGACCTTCTCGACAAACTCAACAAGACCTTCTTGGTTTTCTGGCTCAAATGGCTCTCCACCAAGAATGGAAAGGCCATTGATGTAGACAGGGGCCAGAGACTCAATAATTTCTTGCTCAACTTCTGGAGTAAACTCTCCACCACTCTTGAAGTCCCATGCCTCGTAATTAAAGCAGCCTTCACAGCGCAGACGACAGCCTGAAACAAACAGAGTTGTTCTTACGCCAACACCGTTTGCAATGTCTGAAAACTTAATATTTGAATAGTTCATACATAACCTTTGATGGGTAACCTCCGCATATTGTGGATGTTACCTGATAGAGATAATAAAAACGAGCAGAAGGGCCCAAGTGCTCTTCTGCTCGTTTGTCTGGTACTTAAATCTTAGAGGTGAAGGACGCGGTCCTTAATCTCCTGGGTACGGCCCTGGTTCCAGAACTGGGTACCAATGTAGCCGCAGGTACGACGAGCAACGTTCATCTTGGTCTGGTCACGGTTGCCGCAGTGTGGGCACTCCCAAACCAGCTTGCCGTCCTCCTCAACAATCTGAATCTCACCGTCATAACCGCACTCCTGGCAGAAGTCAGACTTGGTGTTGAGCTCTGCGTACATGATGTGGTCGTAGATGAACTGCATAACGCTGAGAACAGCCTCGATGTTGTCCTGCATGTTAGGAACCTCAACGTAAGAGATTGCTCCACCTGGGGAAAGACGCTGGAACTCAGACTCAAACTGAAGCTTCTGGAATGCGTCAATCTCTTCTGCAACGTGGACGTGGTAGCTGTTGGTGATGTAGCCCTTATCGGTAATGCCAGGGATAACACCAAAGCGACGCTGAAGTGCCTTAGCAAACTTGTAGGTAGTGGACTCAAGAGGGGTTCCGTAGAGGGAGTAATCGATATCCTCTGCTTCCTTCCACTCGGTGCACTTATCGTTCATGTGCTGCATAACTTGGAGTGCAAATGGAGTTGCCTCTTTGTCGGTGTGGCTGTGACCAGTCATAGCCTTAACGCACTCATACAGACCTGCATAACCAAGGGAGATGGTTGAATATCCGCCGTAAAGCAAAGGATCGATAACCTCACCCTTGTCCAGACGAGCAAGTGCGCCGTACTGCCAAAGGATAGGAGCAGCGTCAGACAGGGTGCCCTTCAGACGATCGTGACGAGCACGAAGTGCGCGGTGGCAAAGCTCAAGACGCTCATCAAAGATCTTCCAGAACTTGTCCATATCGCGACCAGCAGAAAGAGCAACGTCAGGAAGGTTGATGGTTACAACACCCTGGTTGAAGCGGCCATAGTACTTAGGCTTGTTTGGCTCATAGTTCTTAGCGCGAGCAACGTTGTTGAAACCATTACCAGAACGGTCTGGAGTCAGGAAGGAACGGCAGCCCATGCAAGTGAAGGTATCGCCCTCGCCTTCCTTCTCGCCCTTAGAAAGCTTGTACTCCTTCATCTTCTTCTCAGAGATGTAGTCAGG
>CAKARF010000011.1 GCA_916720465.1 uncultured Atopobium sp.
CAGGAGTGAGGTACTTCTTGTCAACAACAATCTGGTAGACGTACTCGTCAAACCATGGGTCGGAGATGGTGTCAAAGCCATCACGGCCGTGGTCTTTACCCCAGCTGTTCTCAACCTTCCAGAGGGTAGTGTTGCCCTCGGCGTCAAAGTTAACACCCTCAAGAACCATAGCGTGAGTCATCAGAGACTCGCCGTAGTCAAGACGCTCTGCGCGGTCAAGTGCACCTTCAACAGGGAAGCCAAAGAGGCCATCAACGTCGAGCGCGCGGGTATCCATGATGCCCTCTTCACGAAGGTAAGACTGGGCAACGTCGCAGCCAAACCAGACTGGCAGGTTGTCCTTAAGCTGAGCTACAGCGAGGCGCTTAAGCTCTGGAATCTCAAGGTTGAGGTAACGAACGCCGCCACCCTCAACAACGTTGCCCAAGCGGGAAACGGTGTAGGTGTGGTTGAAAGGCTTATCAGCGGTTGGAGCAGAGATGATTGAGATGTAATCATCAAGATTCATGTCAACAGTCTCAGCGAAGAACTCCTGAGGAGTAAAGGTACCGGAAAGAGCGAGGTTATCGTCCTTATCGCGCAGGCGTGCCTCAAAAGATACAGGAGGCTGACCCAGGCAAGTTACTAGCAGGGTATAGACATCCTCCATCATCTCTTTCTTCATCTCACGCAGAGACTCAAGGGACTCACCGGCTGTTGCGGTCTCACGAAGACGCTTTGCAGCACTACGAAGATAACGGGTAAGGTATGCGTCCATCTCGTGGGTGTTGCAAGAGTTAGCAGTCTCTGGCATAGCACTCTTTGGAACTACGCCGTACTTCTTCACAAGGCTCTTAAACATATCCCACTGGCCACCATCACCAATTGGGTCGGTAAGCAGGAAGGAAACAAGACGGCCGTTCAAAGGCTCATCAAGGGTATCCAGAATGTTCTCAAGGAACCAGTTGGACTTCTCCATCTTGTCCCAGAACAGAGGATATGCCTGAGAAAGCTCAAAAGTGGACAGGTTGTATTTCTTGATGATGCGATATCTAAACGTATTGAGGGAAGCAAACATCCAGCAACGACCAGAACGCTTCTGATTAGTGCGATCACCCTGCTTTACCTCAACATCAAAAGTAAGAGGATTAAGGGCAACACCTTCTGGAACACGAGCTGCTTTTCTAACACCAGCGCTGGTAGCAGCATTCTTAGCTACTGTGTGAGCGCGGTCGGACTCAAAGTTCTTCTGAGCCGCTGCAATGTCGTCAAAGGAAATGCTTTTCATCTGATCCATGTGATCTCCTTAACTGGAATAGGTAATACAAAAACTATATTCCCAATTAAGGAGTCCCTAGTCTAAGAGTTACCAGTTTGAAACTTTTATTTTGAGGAATTTTTTGGTCAAACGGTTTTTGTAAATTCAGAGAGATTTTGTGACGTCATTACATTGGCGAGAAAAAATTTTTATTCCATTTACCAGCGGCAATAGAAGTATTAGCACATAGAACATATGTTTGTATTAGTAGTTATTGTCCGGCGAATCGGCTACACTATACAAAGAAATTAAGAGCCCTTGGTAAAAGAACAAATTTTGAAGCACAAAGAGAAGAGCGTAGAAAAAGATGGCATTTGTTCACCTCCACAACCACTCAGATTTTTCCATCCTTGATGGAGCTAGCCGTGTCCCAGACATGGTTAGTAAAGCTGTAGAGTTTGGCATGCCAGCGCTTGCTCTTACTGATCATGGTTATCTCTTTGGTATTCCAGATTTTGACCTTGCGTGCCGTAAGTACAATGAGGCCCTTAAAGATTTTGGACAGTGGTGCCACGATGTGGAATGTTTTGAAAAGGGCTGGGATTTAGAAGAGCCTCTCGCAGATGATCCAAATGCTGGTGAGCATGATAAAGTTCATGCTCAATGGGCTTCTGACGTTCAAATCTGGAATCAAACGCATGATATTGAGGCAGTAAAAGCCAACAAACCTTCTCCACTTATCAAGCCAATTTTTGGCTGTGAAGCTTATTTCATTCTTGATGATTGTATTGAGAAGGGCACTAAGCAGGTACGTTATCACCTTATCCTGCTTGCTAAAAATGAGACTGGCTATGTCAATCTGATGAAGATGATGTCAGAGGCTGGCTCAAAAGAGATGTTCTATTACAAGCCTCGTACCACACTTGAGATGCTCAAGCGTTACCACGAGGGCATTATCTGCTCTTCAGCTTGTGTTTCTGGCATTATTCCTCGCATGTTGTTTGAAGGCCGTCCAGAAGAAGCGGAGCGTTGGGCAAAAATCTATCAAGATATCTTTGGAGATGATTTCTACTTAGAGATTCAAGATCACGGCTTGTCTGATCCAAGCTGGGGCGGCTATACCGATAGAACCCTTGCTGAGCGCATTGTAAAGATGGGTCATGACCTTGGTATTAAGGTAGTTGCTACCAACGATAACCACTATCTCACTAAAGAGGATGCAAGCGTTCAAGATATTGCTTCCTGCATTGGTTCAGGCGCTCGTGTTGATGATGAGAACCGCAAGCGCATGACAGGCAGCGAGTTCTACCTTAAAAGTGAGCAAGAAATGCGCCAGATCTTCTCGTGGTGTCCAGAAGCTATCGAGAACACCATTGAGGTTGCAAATAAGTGCAACTATGAGCTGGACTGGACCCATATGTACCTGCCAAAGTTCCCAGACTTGGCAGAGGGGGAGACTTCAGAGGAACGCTTTAGAAAAGAGTGCGAGCTTGGCCTTGCAAGACGTTATGGAGATGATTGGCAAAACGTTGTCATCAATGAGATTAACGTTAAAGACCGTTTTGAGTATGAATATGACATCATCTGCAAAAAGGGCTTTGCAGATTACTTCTTAATTGTTCAGGAGTATGTTCGCTGGGCAAAAGAGAATGGCATTGGTGTAGGCCCTGGTCGTGGATCTGCAGCAGGTGCTATTGTTGCATACGCTATGGATATTACCTCGTTTGACCCTCTTGAGAATGGCCTCATGTTTGAGAGGTTCTTGTCTCCACAGCGTTCAGAGATGCCAGATATTGATATGGACTTCGACGATGAGCGTCGTCTTGAGGTTGTTGAGCATGTCCGCCAGATTTATGGATCTGATCGTGTTTCTCACGTTATTACGTATTCAACCATCAAGGCTAAACAGGCAATAAATGACGCATGTCGTGTTTTGGGTTATCCCGTTTATATGGGACAGCGTCTGTCTAAGATGATTCCAGGAGATCCTAACGCTCACCTTAAGTTTGTTCTTCATAAAGCTCAAGAAGGCCAAAAGGGTGCCGATCAGTATTCTGCTGACTTTGAAGATGCATACGAGAATGACCCTGATGCTCGAAGAATTATTGATGCTGCTCTATCTATTGAAGGCTTGCATCGTGGCGAGGGTGTACATGCTTGCGCAGTTTTGATTGCTCCAACGCCTGTTAATGACCATGTTCCCACTAAGGTTGATACCAAAGGTGGCGTAGAGATTACGCAGTACGAGGGACACTCTGTCGCTGACATGGGTCTTCTTAAGATGGACTTCCTGGGATTAAGAACCCTAACAGTTATTTCTCGCGCAATTAAAAACGTGAAGGACAACTACGGAATTGATATTGATGTAGATAACATTCCGTTTTCCGACCCAGAAATTTATAGACTTCTGAGAGAAGGACGAACTGCTGGCGTTTTCCAGGTTGAGTCTGCAGGTATGACTGCAACCATTAAGGGCATGAGACCAACAGAGTATAAGCACATCGTCGCACTTATCGCTCTGTATCGTCCTGGTCCTCTTAACGCAGGCATGGTTACCAGTTATATCAACCGTATGAACGGTAGAGAAGAAGTCAAAGATTACGATCCTCGTCTTCATGACATCTTGGAAGAGACCTACGGAACCATGGTCTATCAAGAGCAGGTTATGCAGATTTCTATGAAGATGTCTGGTTTTACCGCAGGCGAGTCTGACAAGGTAAGAAAAGCAGTAGCAAAAAAGAAGATCAAACTCATGCAGGAGGTTGTCCAGCACTGGGACGACGGAACTGATGAGACCATGGAAGCTCACTGGAAAAACGGTGCAGTGCGTAATGGATTTGATCGCTCGGTTGCAGAAAGCATCTGGGATGATGTTCTTGAATTTGCTTCTTACGCATTCAACAAATCTCACTCTGCTGGCTATGCAATTCTTGTTATGCAGACTGCGTGGATTAAGGCACATTATCCACACGAGTTTATGGCTGCAGTTCTTACCTCATACATGGGCAAGACAGATAAGATTGTCCACTATGTAAGTGCTTGTCGCCATGAGGGAATCAATATTCTTCCACCAGATATTAACGAGTCTGGTAAAGACTTTACTGCTACTAAAGAGGGTATTCGTTTTGGCTTTGCAGGTATCCGTGGCGTTGGCGCGGGTGTTGGTGAAGCAATTATGCTTGAGCGCCAAAAAGGCGGCCCTTTTGCCAACATTCATGATTTTGTTGATCGTGTTGATGCAAGCCAGGCAAAGCGCAATGTTGTTGAAGCTCTTATCAAGGCAGGAGCTTTTGACTCAACAGGCTATACCCGTATGCAGATGATGAGTTTTGTGGATAAGAACAATCCACAAAACATTATCGATGCCGCTACTAAGCGCCAAAAAGATAAGGCCGTTGGTCAGTTCTCAATGTTTGATATGTTTGCAGAGGTGGAGGGCTCTGGCTTTAGCGATAGTGTCCCAGAGCCAGATGGCGTTGAGTGGGATAGGCGATTCAAACTTACCAAAGAGTACGAAGTCTTAGGTATTTATGTCTCTGATCATCCACTTCGTCCGTATGAGTACGCCCTTGCTAAAAGTAGAGATTATGCTCTTGCAGAGATTGAAGAGAACGTAGAGGTTCAGCTTCCTAACGGTGCTATGTCTCAGCAGTTTAAGGTGCCAGAAGGTAAGCCTATTCGCTTTGCTGGCATGGTTACCAATGTTATGAAGCGCACCACTAAAAACGGCGATCCAATGGCAATTGTTACGCTAGAAGACATGGAGGGAAGCGTCACCATTGTCATGTTCCCTAAGCTCTACAAGAAGGCTGCAAGACTTCTTGCTGGCGATGTTGACCCAGAGACTGGTGAGAGCCAGAGTGACATCTTCATTTCTGTTCTTGGAAAGCTTGAGCGCTCTGATAGAGGAGACCAAGTTATTGCTCAAGAAGTTAATCCTATTGAGCTTAACAGTGTCAATAACACACCAAAGACACTTGTTATCCATATGCCTGCTTCCCAGCTTCAAAGACAGACCATCGAGACACTTGGACAGATTTTCTCGCGCTATCCCGGCATGGACTGCATCGAGATTAGGGTAGAAACAGACATGGGCGATGTCATGCGTATGGAAATTCCTACTAGAATTGATGGACGCAGCATGGTTCTTTTGACGGAGCTCAAAGATTTTATCGGGCAAAGCGGATTCGCACAGATTGTTTAGATTGTGTCGAATCTAAATTTGTACGGCACTTTTAAATAATAACTGTTACTATTTAAGTAGCACTTGCTAAGAAATTCTGACATCTTAGGATGTCGTGAGAGGAGAAAAAATGATCGACGCAAAGTTTTATCGTAACAAGGAGACAGGCGCTGTTGTTTACGGTGTCGCAGGCAACGTAGAGGCAGCAGACCTCGAGCTTCTCCAGGCTGGCGTTACTGACGGCGCAGCTGAGAAGCACGTTCCATTTGTTACTCGTGAGGGCAACACCGTTACTGTTCGCGTTGGCGAGGTTGCTCACCCAATGCTCGAAGAGCACTACATTGAGTTCATCGCTCTTGTTTCTGAGAACGGCGCTCAGTTTGCACAGCTTAAGCCTGGCCAGGAGCCAGTTGCTACCTTCACCCTTGAGGAGGGCGTTGAGGCTGAGGCTTATGAGTACTGCAACCTTCACGGTCTTTGGAAGGCTTCCCTCTAAGACTGGTTGCGTATTTAACAAACTAAGCTTATCTGTGAATCTGAACGGAGCTGCTACCTGCGGCTCCGTTTCTTATTACTACACCTGTTTGTTTTTGGGTAAAAACAAACTAAGCACTTCATGATAGGAATGGTATGCGCATAGCAGTTGCACAAATGAACACTCAGGCTGGAGATTTTGAGTTTACCGCTCAGACTATGCTGGAATATGCTCAGAGAGCCCAACAACAAGGCGCTGAGCTAGTCATTTATCCTGCGCCAACCCTTACGGGACTGCTCAGTGTGCCAGAAGCTGATACAGAAGGTCTTTTTGCAGACCTCTCCGAGATTATCAACTCGCTTTCAGAAAAACTTCCTATTGCGGCTCTCATTCCTGTTGTAACAGAGTTTGACGGAAGCGCAGCTAGCGAGGCTCTTCTCGTCAGAAACGGTGCCGTAACCCCACTTAAACTCACTGCTCAGATTGCGCACATGAGCGCTCTTGCTCGTTCTGCCAGCTCCGCACAAGCATCTGGCGAGAATACCGTTGAGCTTGCAAAGTTTGAAGCAGGTGGCCTTACGTTTGGCGTTGCTTTTACCTATGACGATCTTGACGCGTGGCAAGATGTTGACGACTCGTTAGATGCAGTTATTTACCTGCCGTATTTTGGCTTTGCTGTTGATGATTCTTCATCTGCTATGGGTATGGCGGTGGCAGAAAGCCGCTATCTGGGAGATGTTGAGGAGTTTGATAGTTGGCTGATTGCGGCAAACTCTGTTGGAGCCTATGGCAATCAGGTGTTTTGCGGTTCAAGCTTCTTCTTGTCTCCTTCAGGAGATTTGGTCAAACAAGCAGCATCATTCTCAGAAGATATGGTTGTCTGTGATGTTGACCAAGACACCATCGAAAACTTTGATAGAGAAGACACGGCGGGTGTCTATAACAGCGCGCTTACTACCTGGGGCGTATTGGCTACAGGTGTACGAGACTACACAGTAAAGTCTGGCTTTGACGGCGTGTTTATTGCGGTGGACGGCTCGCTCAATTCTCTTGTTACTATGGCTCTTGCCTCAGACGCCTTAGGTCCTATGCGCGTGCACGTACTGCTGCTTCCAAACAAAGATTCTCGAGCAACAAGCGCTGCAGAGCTGCTTACTGCAAGACTTCGTGTTAATAAGGTTGCTGTGGATAGCACGGTTTTCTCGACATTGACCGATACAAAGTTGATAAGTGCATACGGTTATGCATACGCTGACCAGCACAATTACTTAACGCTTGAGACTGCCGATAAAACCATTCTTGCGCTCAAGGGAACAGAAATTTCTAGCGCACACTCTCTGTGGCCTCTGGGAGATATGTATCACGCAGATATTGTTGACCTTGCAAGAGTAAGAAATACCTTCTCACCAGCTATTGACCATGCAGTTCTCGAGAATATCTCTGAGGTTGTAACTGATGGGTTGGAGAATGTTGCGCTAACGCCTCAAGAACGCATCGAGTTTGTTGATTACGTGCTTACCAGCTATCTTGAGTGGAATAAGAGCATTTCTGTCATTGTGGAAGAGATGGGAAAGGTTGACGAGGTCAAAGCTATTATTTCTATGCTTCACGCTCGCCAAAAAGACCGCAGAAACACCACTGAGCTTCTAGAAATGTCTTCAAAGAGCCTCACAAACGCTCAAATTCCACACGCATCAGTCTGGCAAGACAGAATTAGAGATACAAAGGCTTCCGAATCTGACCTGGTAGAGTCCTTGCGAAATTCTTTGCGAGAAATTCAGGGAGCTTCTATGCATTTGCCTGAGTTGTCAGTTGATCCAGCGGAGGCTCAGGAGGGCTTTAAGGATATGCTGGAGCTTTTAAAAGAGCTGGCACAAGAATCTGATGCACAAATTGGCATGGTTGACCCCAAAATGTGGAGAGGCCCTTTCTCAGAAAATTAGTTGCATCGTTTGCGCATACTCTGTGATAATATAGAACGAACGTTCTATATTAGGAGGTGCAATGGTAATTCTTGGAATAGACCCTGGTCTTGCTCACACTGGATGGGGAATTGTAGAGACAAGGGGTTCTGAATGCCGTGCACGTGCCTATGGATGTATTACTACAACTGCAGATGAGCCAATAGATATGCGTTTGGGAAGAATCTATAACCAGATTGTTGAGGTTATAGAAAAGTTCTCGCCAGAAGCTCTTTCTATCGAGAGCATTTACTTTGGACAAAACGTTAAATCAGCTATTCCTACCGCACATGCTCGCGGTGCTGCTATTGTCGCTTGTTCTAAAGCAGGTCTCACGGTTGGAGAATACACTCCAATGCAGATAAAGCAGGCTGTTGTTGGTACTGGAGCTGCTGATAAACAGCAGGTTATGTATATGGTTCAAAATATTTTATGCTTGGATCATCAGCCTCACCCAGACCACGCAGCTGATGCTTTAGCTGCTGCGGTTTGTCACGCTAATCTTGTAAGAACCACCTCGCTTGGAAAGGGAAGAATACAACTATGATTGTCCAGCTTACGGGCACACTTGTATCCGTTACACCTTCAGTTGCTGTTCTCGACGTTAATGGCGTTGGGTATGAGCTGGGTATATCAGCTTCAACAGCTGCTGCACTTCCACAAGTGGGCGAGGCGGGCGTTACCGTTTTAACTCGTATGGTAGTCAGAGAAGATTCGATGGAACTCTTTGGATTTGCTTCGCGAGAAGAGCGTGCGCTCTTTGATCGCTTGCGTGCAATTTCTGGAGTTGGTCCTAAACTGGCTCTTTCTGTGCTTTCTACGTTTACCCCACAGCAACTTGCGGTAATTGTGGCTACCAATGACGGGAATCGTCTTAAGAGCGTCTCTGGTCTTGGCAAGAAAAAGGCAGAACGCTTAGTAATTGAGCTTTCCGATGTGTTCGCAAAAGATGCAGAGCTCAAACAGCTTGTTGGCCTTACTTCTCCTGCAGATTTTGCTGCCATTCCAAAACCTGTTGTTACTTCAGTAGAATCAGAGGCTATTGAAGCTCTTCTTGGAATGGGCTTCACTTCTCAGGAAGCAACTCTTGCTCTTGAGGGCTATGAAGAGGCTGGTGCTATTACAATTGAAGCTGCTATTGGATATGCACTAAGGCGTTTGGGAAGTGGTAATTAATGTGGGAAGCTGATGCAGATAATCTTTTTGAGTCGTCGTCTACTCCAGCTCCATTTCCAGGACATACTTCTCAGCGCGTAGTTTCTAGTGGACTTCAGGCAGAAGACCTTGAGCAAGATAGAAATCTGCGACCAAAAACTCTTGATGAGTATCTTGGCCAGGAGCGTGTTAAATCTAACTTGCGTGTTCTCATTGAAGCGGCAAAAAGTCGTAATGAGCCGCTTGATCACGTTATTTTTTCTGGCCCTCCAGGTCTTGGTAAAACAACACTTGCAGGTGTTTTAGCAGGAGAAATGGGCTCAAAGCTTCATACAACCTCTGGTCCCGCAATTGAGCGAGCAGGAGATTTGGCAGCAATTCTTACCAATCTAGAAGAGGGAGATATCCTCTTTGTAGATGAGATTCATAGGCTTAATCACCAGGTTGAAGAGATTTTATATCCAGCAATGGAAGATTTCTTCTTAGACATTGTTATTGGCAAAGGTCCTGCAGCCAGGTCAATCAGACTTGATATTCCGCGTTTCACTCTTGTAGCAGCAACAACAAGAACAGGACTTCTAACAGGTCCTTTGCGTGACCGTTTTGGCATTTCTTATCGCCTGGATTACTACACTGTTCCTGAGCTTCAGACTATTGTCATGCGCTCGGCAAACATTCTTGATGTAGAAGTTGATGAGCAGGGAGCTGCTGAAATTGCTTCTCGATCAAGAGGTACGCCGCGTCTGGCAAACCGTCTGCTAAAACGTGTACGAGATTACGCACAAGTTAAAGCCGAAGGTACTATTACCTGGCAGGTAGCCTCAGAGGCGCTTTCTTTCTTTGAGATTGACGAGCTTGGTCTAGATGTAATGGACGTGCGTGTTTTACGTGCACTTTGTGAGACGTTTAGAGGCCGCCCCGTTGGTCTTACAACCATTGCAAGCGCTGTCTCAGAGGATCCATCTACACTTGAGGATGTTTATGAGCCATATCTTTTGCAACAAGGGCTTATCATTAGAACTCCTCAAGGTAGACAGGCAACGCATGCTGCATTTGACCACTTACGTATTCCTGTTCCTACTAACTAGTAGATTGGAACAAAATGCTTCAAAGAGATTACATTTTGGAAGTAATCGATGACTTTACTTCGACTGTTACTGCAGGACTTGGAAATGCTTTAGAGACTCAAACTGAAGAGTCACTTGATGGGGTAGAGGCAGCTGTTGCAGAACTCATTGATTTGAGCCCAGAGACTGCTCTTGCGCTTTCACCAGACTCTCTTGTAACCATGATGTTGCTCTCCGGCGTAGCTGATTCCGTTGCAGAATACGTGGTGTATGCGCTTGATAGACTCTCTCACGTTTATGAGCAACTAGGAGACGGGGATAAGGCTGGTCTCAGAAGACAGCAGGCAGTAGCGGTTGCACAGTCCTTCTCGGTAGATCAAAACGCTACTCCAGAGCAATTTAAGGATTTTGAAGCAAAGTATTTTGCGTAACCACATTTTATAAGCTAACAAATAAACCCCAGCTCAATATGAGTTGGGGTTTATTGCTATAAAGCGATGTAACTAGTTAGATTACCAAATGACAATCTTGGTTCCATAAGGGATGTTGTCATAAACCCACTTAGCGTTTTCTGTTGCAAGACGTACGCAACCGTGGGAACCGTTGTATCCAAGCCTACCATCACGGACGGTATAACCGTCGGAGTTATAGAGAATGGAGTGAATAAGATACTCACCAGAAATGGTCGTGTAATACCAGCATCTAAAGCCAGAGCCAAAGTAAAGACCCTTGTTACCTACGGTAAATTGACCATGAGGAGTCCACATGCCTGGCGCTCCTGTGGTGCACTGCCATTCGTACCAAACAACCCAGTTACCGTGTGAGCCCCTGTATACAGCAAAACGATTGCCAGTAGTATCAATCTGGATGAGCCAGTTAGTAGCACTGTAATAGTTCTGTGCATAACGATACATATCAGGGTAGTAGCAAGGTTGCTCCTCCATGGCGCCATCAGCAGCTGACCAATACAGTTTTCCACCCCAGGTTACATAACCAGTTTGCATGGAACCATTATTACTGAGATAGTAGTCCTTGCCGTTATCTTTAATCCATCCGGTTTTCATCTTGCCGTCAGAATCAAGGAAGTACCAACTGCCCTTTGAATTAATCCAACCAGTTTGTTTTTCTCCATTGGAACTAAAATAGTACCAAGTTCCATGAATATTAAGCCATCCATCTGCTGGTGCACCATTAGAAAGATAGTAAAAATCTTTACTATTTTCTTTTATCCATCCCGTCTTAATTTTATGGTCGGAGCCAACGTTTACAGTCAAGCCAGGAAGATGTACCGTTCCTGTTGGCTGTGAACCGTCATCTGTAGAGAAGACTCCTTCGGGAGAAATAAATCCAGTCAGTACTCCGTCTGGACCTGCCCAACGTTTTACACCATTTGAAAGAGTAACCCATTCATTTTTTGCTAGACCATAGCTTTTATCAAAGTAGTAGTTCTTTCCATCAACTGAATGCTCTCCAACGTATGCGGCATGGTCAATTGAAGATGGATTAAAGTACCATGTTTTATTGCCAGGAGTAGTAAACCATCCAGAGACAAGCGCGCCGCTAGATTGAGCCCAGGACAAATTTCCGTCTGGTAGGGACACCCAATTACTTGAAGTCATACCAGCATTTTCATCAACGTAATATGAACCGCTAGGAAGTTGGAAAAGTCCAGTTTTCATGCGATGGATTGAGTCTTCTGGATCAAAGTAAAACCATTTACCATTTGGGAAATGTTTCCAACCTGAATAGAATGAGCCATAAGAATCTACCCAAGACCATGAACCATCATCATTGTGAATCCAGCTATTTCTAAGGATTCCATCATTTTCATCGAAATAATAATATGTGCCGTTAATTTCGACGTTGCCAACAAGCGCTGGATGCTCTGGAACAGATGGATCAAAGTACCAAGTTTTACCATTTGGTGTGTTAAACCAACCAGAGGCAAGAGCACCATTTTTTTGAGCCCAAGCCCACTCACGAGTTGGTAGTTGAATCCAACGGTTAGAAATCATACCTGCATTTTCATCAATGTAATATGAGGTACCAGAAACCTGAATTGTTCCAATTAACATATGATGACGAGGTTCTTCTGGATCAAAATAGAACCACTTGCCGTTAGGCATATGCTTCCATCCAGAATAGTAAGTTCCATCTTCAGTTGCCCATGACCAAGAACTTGCTGAACGATATACCCATCCATTTGTTACAAGTCCGTCTGTTGAATCAAAGTAGTAAAACTTACCATCAATTTCAGTTTCACCGAAGATTGCCTTATGCAGCGGGTCAGCAGGATCGAAATACCAAGTTTTTCCATTAGGTGTGGTATACCAACCCTTGACTGCATTACCACTAGCATCTACATAGTGCCAGCCAGAATCATCTTGAATCCACTGACTGGTGGCAAGAGTCCCATCTTCCGTGTAGTAGTGGAATTGACCGTTTTCTTGTCTCCATCCGGAAGACTGAGGGGTTGGTGAAGTATTCTCTGTTGGAGCAGCAGGTGTCTGGTCTGTTGTTGGAGTTGTTGTTGGTGCTGCAGGTGAGGCCGGCTGAGAGTTTTCAGGTTCTGCAGGAGAAGTATTTTCAGTTGTTGCGGTAGTTTCAGTTGTTACAACTGGAGCATTTACTGTAGACGTATCAGTTGTTTCTGCAAAAGCGGGAGCAGCATGAAAGCCACAAAGCAGAGCTGCGCTTAGCGAAGCAACTGCAATAAGCTTTTGTGTAGAAGGTCTGTAGGGAAAACGCATCTTCTTCTCCATTGTCATATCCTTTTTTTGAAGGGATAACTTTCTACATAAATAATAGTTTGATATGTCTGTTATTGCTCTCGTAAATTAATCCTATACAAATTCTCTATCTTCTATGAAAAAATGCTCAACTAATGAGATAAAAATCGTTTAATAGCAGATATATCCTTAAATAAATGCTGGAAAACAGCTTGATTACCTGTGGCTCTACCGGTAGATGGTGTGAAAATCTCCATGAGTGGTTTCTCGCCACATAAGTTGTTGATTAAGGTTATTATATTTCACGTGGCGAAACGTCACGGTATCGCGCTCCACAGGCGCAGTTTTGCCCTGCGGGGCTAAGAAAGAAAGGCACGAAATGGCTCAGGGTACTGTAAAGTGGTTTAATCCAGACAAGGGTTACGGCTTCATCTCTCGTGAGGATGGCGACGATCTGTTCGTACACTTCTCCGAGATTCAGATGGACGGTTTCAAGACTCTCGATGAGGGTCAGCCTGTCGAGTTTGAGATTACCACCGGCCAGAACGGTAAGCTCCAGGCTTCTAGCGTCCACAAGATCTAGTACTTGCGAACACTACCATCAAAAGGAGACCTTCGGGTCTCCTTTTTTGTTACATCGCCTCTTTTATAGTTGCAGTAACCAAGAACATTAATACCAGTGCTTGATGGTGAAGTTAGCGAGCTCAGAGAGTTTCTCGATATCTTGATGCTCATCATCACAATTAACAGCACAGGTGATAAGGCCAACAGAATTTCCTGTCTGAAGAGCCAGAGGAATGTCTTCAAACAGAATTGTTTTCTTAGCTTTAGCCTTAAGGCGAGCAAGTGCCTCTAAGTATAGATACGGTTCATCTTTTGCAGATCCAACATCTGCTGCAAACACCTGAGTATCAAACAGAGTGGATAGATGTAAACGAGACTCAAGGAGAGCAAGAAGCTCTGGCTCGTTGACAGTTGCCAATGCAGTGGGGATGCCCTTTTCTCGTAGCTTGCTCATAAAATCAACAACACCAGGTCGAAGCTGCACTGAGTTGACAAAGAAGCTTTTACTAAGTTCTTTCCACTCGGCGACAATCTCTTCTGGATCTTCCTTCAGCCCATAGGTGGCAATTGCCCAATCTGCTCCCTTTTCAAATCCAAGAGGGGAGAGAATCTTGCCAATTTTTGGAGTGTAAGGGATTCCTCGCGACTCAAAAAACTCCTGGTCAACAAGCTTCCAAATATGGTGTGTATGAGCAATAGTGCCATCGAAATCAAAAATTGCAGCTTCAAAATTTGTTGTAAGAATATCTTCAAGTGTCGAGAAAATCACAGAGTTCCAATCAAGTTGCGGTGAGCTTGTGTTTTTTATTGTTGACATGCCAGTCTAGTGTAAACTTTTAGCAAGTATGAAGAGGAGTAAACCAATACTTTTCGGAGGACCGCATGAAACGTAGCTTATTTAATACTCGCGGTAAATTGCTTGCTGTTTTGCTCTTTGTTGTCACAGCATTGTTTGTAACAACAGTTCAAAACGCATATGCAACTACCTACACCACAATGGATGCCCAAGGAAACATTATCCAGAGTGAATCACTAAAAGATGCCGTAGCACTTGCTCGTGCAACTGGCAGACCTATTGCGCTTGACCCAGGTCACAGTGATGGCCTTGAAGGCAGAGATCCAGGTGCACAGTACTACGGTCTAAATGAAGGCGACATTGCCTGGGCTACTGCTATGTACGTTAAGAAATATCTTGTGCAGTGGGGAGTCCCCGTTGTAGTGGTTCGTGGAGAGCATGAAAACCCTTCGATCAAAACACGCGTTCAGCGTGCTGTTGATGCAAATGCCTGCGCCGTTATTTCTTTGCACTACAATGCAGGTCCTGCATCGGCAACTGGCTCTGAGGTCTTAGTTCCTCATGACGTTAGTTATAACCATGACCTTTATGTTGCTGGGCAGGCACTTGCTGGCAAGGTTAACTATTACTTGAGAGAAAAGGCAGGCATCGTTACCCGCGGTGATGGCGCTACTGAGCGTGGCTATAACGATAAATATGGAACAGATTATTACGAGAATGGCGACGAGTCCGATTACTACGGTATTGTTCGTTATGCTCGTCAAAAGGGTATTCTTGGTGTAATTATTGAGCATCAGTTTATCTCTAATCCAGCGCATGCAGCTGAGTTTAAAGACCTTGGTGATAACTCAAAGGTTGACTATATTGGCTGGGCTGACGCTTGGGCAATCTGGGAGATGTATCACTCTGATACCTGGTGGAGTATGAGGGGTATTTCCGCAGTTCAGCAGGTTAATGATGTAATTCTTAAACCAGTACTTACTGGTGTTGTTACAGGTGCGACGTTTACGTATAGTTATGTTGGTCCAGACGGGTCAAAGGTGACTGTTGCATCTAATACAACTGATACTTCAGCAACATTTGCTCTTCCAACAAGTGGTCGATATACCTTATATATCACTACAAAATCTTCTGATGGACAAGAAATTACTCGTCAGATGCAATTTGATGCCACAGTCAAAGAGCAACCTGGTTGGCGTAAGGTAGCTGATGGTTGGAAGTACGCTGACGCTCAAGGTAATCCGTATGTCAATTGTTGGTTACAAGACAGTGATGGATGGCACTATTTTGATGCAAGAGGCATTACTGCCTCCGGCTGGTATACCACACCGAATGGTAAGGTTTGGTACTTTGATGCTAACACCATTCATAACGCTGCTGCCATTGGTCAAAGCTCCATCTCAGGTAAGACATATTACTTTGATGAAACGAATGGCCTTGTAAAAAATAATTGGATTCACTGGTCTGATGATTCTTGGTCGTGGGCAACAGAAAACGGTTCATTGCAAGCCGGTTGGAAACGTATGCCTAACGGCAAATGGTTCTACTTTGATAGCAATAACAACTATCGTGCTACCTTTGGCTTGATGTCCGATGGCTACCAGAAGTACTACATTGATGTTGATCGCGGGCTTATTTCTAACGGTTGGGTCAGTCTGCCTGATGGTAATTGGGCTTGGGCTAATTCAGATGGCTCACTTTATGTTGGCTGGAAGCATATGCCCAATGGTAAGTGGTTCTACTTTGATGAGAATGCAACTTACCCACTTATGAAGACCGGCGTTTTTTCTACTTCTAGTGGATCGTATTATGTTGATGTAAACAATGGTATGGCCTCTAATGGTTGGGTTGCCTTGCCTAACAATATTTGGGCATGGGCTCAATCAAGTGGCGCCTTAGCTTCTGGTTGGTTTAATACTCCAAATGGCAAGACCTGGTACTTTGATCCAACTACTACTGAGCACGGCGCCCTCTTTGGTCTGCAATCAATCAATGGCTCATATTATTACTTTGACGAGAATTACGGACTTCTCCGCAACCAAGACATCACACTTCCAGACGGGCGTGTTGTACACGCAGATACATATGGTGTTCTCAACATCAAGCCTACTGATACCAACAACAGTAGAGAAAATGGAGATGATGTAAACAACACACCGGCTGATGACAATTCTCCAGTTGAGCCAACTCGCGGCAATTTCTCTGATCGCACCAGCGTTCTTGGAGCTCCTCTTGTCTCTAAAGAGGACCTTCAGAGAGATTTCAACAAGCGCGTGGGTTCTGCTTATCCAGCTGTTTATGCCGAGAAGGGCGCTGCAACAGGAACCGATTTTGTAAATCAGCTTTGGCAGGCTGCAATTGACGAGGGAGTTCGTCCAGAGCTGCTCTATGCGCAGGTCATGATTGAGACTGGTAACCTCCGCTTTGGTGGCGCTGTCCTCCCTGAGCAGTGCAACTTTGGTGGTATGGGAGCAACTGGAAATGGTAAGCGCGGACTCTCGTTTGATACCGTTCTTAAGGGACTTCGTGCACAGGCTTTGCACCTTCGTGCGTACGCAGGTTATGAGCCACTGACGGTTGATCCAAGCGAGGCGCACGATGTTGACCCACGCTATAGTGCAGGGATTCTTGCCAAGAAAGCTAACATTATCCGTAAGCTTGCTGGCACCTGGGCAACGGATAAGAACTACGCCGTTAAGCTTGTCCGAGTAATGAATGAGCTGTAGGTCAAAGTACTTGCAACAATGTCTACGAAGAAGGAGCTTCGAGAAATCGGAGCTCCTTCTTAACTTTTATGTTATGTTGCATGGAATCTGTACGGTTCGTGCGGCCTTTTGACCCTCCGTTTTACAGCCCATGTTTCTTATCTATCAGGTTCTCCTTCAATGGAGTTAAGCATGTCAAAGTAGACATCGTCTTTGGTCATAATGCCTAGGTTCATCATAAAGTTCTTGGCCACACTAAAGAGCTCTGCATCAAGCGAGGCTCGCGTACCATCCAAGAAAATAGTGGAGACTTCGTTGGTAGGCGCGATAGGAATTTGTTCATGTACCAAAGTGGTATAGATTTCTTCGTCGCTCAGTTCATCGCAGCTAAACTCAGGCTCTGTTTGCGCAAGAATAGCCGTCTCGGTACCAATAATAAACGTAGCTCCTGGTAAGAACTTCAAGGCAAACTGATAGCAAGCTTGGGCGGCTTTCAGATGTCTGAGTCTCCATTGGAAGAATGCCATGCGATAATAGCCAAATCCAATACTCTCGGGGTCATGGGCAAGCAGCAGGAGCTTCTTGAGCTCATCTGCTGCAGCTGCAATATCTAGCGACTCTTCAAGACAGTGAGAGAGGTGTAGCCTTGCACTCATGCTAAGAGGAGCA
The DNA here is from genome assembly GCA_916720465.1 of uncultured Atopobium sp. Taxonomy (GTDB): domain Bacteria; phylum Actinomycetota; class Coriobacteriia; order Coriobacteriales; family Atopobiaceae; genus Lancefieldella. Next base: position 17,542 of record CAKARF010000011.1, read on the forward strand.
ATCTCAACAGCCCTTCTCGCATGCTGAAGCGCACTTTGTGTTTGTCCCTGGAGCGTTTGAGCAATAGATATCAGAAGGTGTGCCTCAAAGTAAGACATAGGAGCTAGACGAGTGTTTTTCTCGGGATTAGAGAGAATTCTGTTATAGAGCACTCGATCGACGTAGTTCATAAATACACGCCACTGAGTAGTGCTTGAGTCCGTGTAGGTGTTATTGCTATCGACGGAGTCCAGCGCTTCACGTAGGAGCAGTTCTGCGTCTTGATAGTTTTTCTCGCCAATAAGGCGCTGGGCCTTAGTAACCGCCAAGGAAAGAACACCTCCGTCAACAAACTCTTCTGAAATAGCCTCAAAGTCATCTTCTGCAAGCGTGCCCTTAATAAAGCGAGAAACCACGCGTTCTCCCGCTGCTCGCACCGTAGGATCGGTAGAGTTTGCGGTATACGACAAGATAGTGCGGACGTTTTCTTCTGTAGAAGAAGAGAGGTTGCGCAAAATTTTGGTGATAATTTCTTCTCGCACCTGGCCTTCATCAATAGAAAGCCCCGACACTTCATCGGTGCCTAGCGCGTGAGCTGCGACGCTATCAAGGCGTTTTTGAGAAGACTCAACAAAATCGTACCTGCTTGGTGGACAGAATATCTCATTGTCTAAGGTAAAGAGCGGCTGTACTGCATGAAGAATGCCATCTGCCTCGTCAATTTGCGCGTTCCAGAGCTGATACACAGAAAGCGGATTAGTATCTTCTGTAATGTTTGTATCTTCAAATTGCTTGCGAGTAATGTGGAACGAGAAAAGACAGGCATGCAGCTTGTTTGTATTGCATATGCCAGAGAGCCATACCTCGTTAATCCTCTTCGAACTTCTAAAAGCACTTGCGGTGATGAGCATACCAAGGTGTAAGTTGTAAGCGGTTGCCGCACGGCTGAGGTCATCAAAGGTTGCTTCTTTGATACTTCCATCTTTGTCAAGAAAGCTTCTTGGGAACTGCTCTGGAAGGGCCAGGTGTACCCTAAAGGCGGCAATTCCCTTGTGTACGTTGGTCCTAAACTCAGTGATAAGACGCTGAGATAGACGCAGGCTTTCAATGTGTAGAGAGATGGCTTTGCGGACAACCCACTCACCATCCTCTTGGGTGCTTTGAGTGGTGGCGCAGCGGGGGCGAGATTGCTTCATCATGGTAGAAACAATCTTTTGCTCAAAAGCAAGCAAGTCAAGCTCAGATGCCATATTTGCATCAAGAAAGTATCGCTCTGCAAAGAGGGCAGTGTTTAGTGCGCTTTCAATAGTAAGAAGCTGAATCTTCTGCTCATAAGAAAGTGCTTTTTGATTAGCGCGCAGATAAAAGAGGCCATTGGTACGCAGGCGCACCACGCGGCAGGGGATAGTAATGTCTTGCGCATCGAGAACACCGGCATCTTTTAGTCGCTGGGCTAGGTGCAGTTCAAAATCACTTGGCGGGATGGCAACAGATCCACCTTTTCGGTGAGAATCTTTTTCACGCAAAAATGCTGTAGTTACAAAATGTTTGAGCACTTCAAGAGGGGTTATGGACTCTGTAAGCGTAAGAGAAAGCGCTTCAATATTGAGCTTTGTATGCCAACCAGTCTGATCAATAGAACCAACATGTTGATTATTTTGTACAGCGTCTAGAGACTCATCAGGCAGAACGTCTGTATTGACGAGAGACGGATAGAGTTTTCCAAGCCTGTTTCTTCCAGGTTGCTTAGCTTCTGGATTATTTTCCTGACGAGTCATCATACACCTCCCAAGTTAGGCATACTGATTCATCTATAGTTAACTATATACCTTTGCTGGTGTACGACATTTCAGCTGTCAATAGTTAATTCGGCAGGCGAGAAGAAAATGCCATTGACTGGTTAGTTTTGCGACATCAACGGTATACTCACATACGTAGATGATTGGATTAACATGGCAATAACGCAAAACATAACTGATGCAAATAAAGCACTGGTAACTTCTGAGGTAGTTTCAGATCTGCAGAATCGCTCGCTTATTATTTTTGACTTTGATGGAACTATGGCGGACACGTTGCCTACCATTGTTTCAACGGCAAAGATGGCAATGACAGACTGCGGCCATACAGACTTTATAGAATCAGACCTCAAAAAGCTTGTAGGACCACCGTTTCCTTATGCGTTTGAGCTGGTCTTTGGACTCAGCCATGAGGATGCTGTTGCGGTTACTAAGCGTTACCGCGAGCTCTATATAACTACAGGAAAATGGCCGCTCTTTGAGGGTATGAGAGACCTCATTGATGACCTCCACGCTGCCGGTAAAATGGTTGCCGTAGCAAGCTCAAAGAACCAGCCCATGCTAGAGATGGGGCTTAGGGACAACAACCTTATTGGTGTTCTAGATGCCTATGCTGGAAGAATAGATGAGGCGGCAACCGATAAAATTACCGCTATTGCTCACGTTATGCGCCAGCTTGGCTGTGATGCTTCTGAAAGCGTCATGGTGGGAGACCGCCGTTTTGATATGGAAGCAGCGTTCCCAAATCAGATTCCATGTATTGGCGTGTTGTATGGAAAAACCACCGATAAGCAGGAACTTATTGATGCGGGAGCAGTTGCAATTGTAGATACCGTAGAAGATCTACACCACGTTCTTCTCGCTTAAAAAACTGTTACATACGCACAAAAAAACGCCTTGCCACTAAGATGACAAGGCGTTTTGCATTACAGAAGTTAGCTGTTACTCAAGCTCAAAGGCGCCTGTGTAGAGCTGGTAGTACGTTCCTCGCTTGGCGAGAAGTTCGTCGTGCGTACCGCGCTCAATAATGCGACCGTGGTCAAGAACGACAATAACATCTGCGTTTCTAACCGTAGAGAGACGGTGAGCAATAACAAAGGTGGTGCGATCGTACATAAGAGCGTCCATACCACGCTGGACAATTGCCTCAGTACGCGTATCAATGCTGGAAGTAGCCTCATCCAGAATCATGACTGGTGGATCTGCAACTGCTGCGCGAGCAATGGAGATGAGCTGACGCTGTCCCTGGGAGAGTGCACTGCCGTTATCCTTGAGCATGGTGTGGTAGCCGTCAGGAAGACGTCTGATGAAGTCATCAGCACCAGCAAGCTTTGCAGCCTTTACGCAATCCTCGTCAGTGGCGTCGAGACGACCGTAGCGAATGTTGTCCAAAACGGTACCCGTGAAGAGGTTAACGTCCTGAAGAACAA